>NZ_QODJ01000021.1:0-86213 GCF_009935965.1 Pseudomonas sp. L13 | reverse complement strand
TTGACTACTCTAACGAGCATCAGATTGCGGTGTGTGAAGACGAAAATGAACCGAAAGTTCGACGCTCACAAAACACCAAGCTCTATCACATACCCAATTTGCTGAAGCGAGGCCAGCTGGCCGCGACTCAGTACCCGAATTTCTTGACGACCATAGAGCATTGGAACCACCTGATCCCATCCCGAACTCAGCAGTGAAACGATGCATCGCCGATGGTAGTGTGGGGGTTCCCCATGTGAGAGGAGGTCATCGTCAAGATTAAATTCCGAAACCCCAATTGCGAAAGCAGTTGGGGTTTTGTTTTGGGCGCTCGAAAAGTGTCCACCTTGTCCCCGTACACTTATTCCCCCCAACCCCGACCTGACTACCCCGACAAATTTGCACAGTTATTTCTGAGCGACACCACTAGAATAGCCACCTAACCATTTTTAGAGTCAGAGCCCTATCTATGCCCGATCCGGTTGATGCCCGCGAGGTGTCGGATTTACCGCTGGACGATCTGGTGGCATGCCATGAGTGCGACTTGCTGATGCGCAAACCAACGCTCGCCCTCGGCGAAAAAGCCCAATGCCCACGTTGCGGCTACGAGCTATACGCTCACCGGCACAATGTGGTCGAGCGCAGCCTCGCCTTGGTACTGGCAGCCCTGCTGCTGTACATCCCCGCGAACTTTTTGCCCATCATGCAACTCAATCTACTCGGGCAGTCCTCGGAGGACACCGTGTGGAGCGGCGTCGTCGGCCTGTTCGATACCGGTATGCAAGGCGTTGCCGCCGTGGTGTTCCTGTGCAGCATGGGCATCCCCTTGCTCAAGCTCCTGTGCCAATTGGCAGTGCTACTCAGCATTCGCTGGAACATAGGGCGCAATTACGGGCTGCTGCTGTACCGCATCTACCACCACATGAAGGACTGGGGGATGTTGGAGGTCTACTTGATGGGTGTGCTGGTGGCGATCGTAAAGCTCGCGGACATGGCCTCCATCACCATTGGCCTGGGTCTGGTCTGCTTCGTCAGTCTATTAATGGTCCAAGTTCTGCTTGAGGTGGTGATGTCGCCCCATCAGATCTGGCAAGCGCTGTCAGGAGAGGATGACCATGCGGGCGATTGATGCAGGCATTCTGATTTGTACCGAATGCCATGAGTTGAACAAGCAGGAAGCGGATACCGATGAGCAGCTCTGCACCCGTTGCGGCGCGCTGATCCATGCCCGTCGTCCCAATAGCCTCACGCGCACCTGGGCGCTGTTGATCACCGCGGCGATCCTGTATATCCCCGCTAACCTGTTACCCATCATGACGGTCAACTCCCTCGGCCAAGGCGACCCCAGCACCATCATGTCGGGTGTCATCCAGCTGGTGCAGCACGGGATGTTTCCTATCGCGGCCGTGGTGTTCATCGCCAGTATCCTGGTACCGACCTTCAAGTTGGTCGGCATTGGCCTGCTGCTGTTCTCGGTGCAGCGTCACCAACCGCTGTCCGCGCAACAACGCATCGTGATGTACCGCTTTATCGAATTCATTGGGCGTTGGTCCATGCTGGATATTTTCGTGATCGCCATCCTGGTGGCGGTCGTTAACTTTGGGCGACTCGCCAGTGTCGAGGCCAACCTCGGCGCTGCGGCGTTCGCCAGTGTGGTGATCTTGACGATGCTTGCCGCAGTAACTTTCGATCCCCGACTGATTTGGGATAACACGGAGTCGGACGACGACCATGAGTGATTTGCCTAAAGCTAAAACCCGCCCAGCCTCTAACTGGTCGGCCATTTGGGTGTTGCCCCTGATTGCCCTGATCATCGGTGGCTGGTTGGGGTGGCGTGCCTATTCCCAGCAAGGTATCGAGATTCAAGTTCGCTTTGAGAGCGGCGAAGGCATTCAGGTCAACAAGACCGAAGTGGTCTACAAAGGTATGACCGTGGGCAAGGTCAAAACCCTGGCCCTGGATGACGAGGGCAGCAATCGCGGGGTGATCGCCACCATCGAGATGAACAAGGACGTTGAGCAGTACCTCAAGACCAACACTCGCTTCTGGTTGGTCAAGCCCAGCGTCAGCCTTGCCGGCATCACCGGCCTGGAAACCCTGGTCTCGGGTAACTACATCGCCGCCAGCCCCGGTGATGGCGAGCCCACCCGCAAGTTCAAGGCGCTCTCCGAAGAGCCGCCGTTATCCGACGCCAAGCCCGGCTTGCACCTGACCCTCAAGGCCGATCGCCTGGGCTCGCTGAACCGTGGCAGTCCGGTGTTCTACAAGCAGATTCAGGTCGGCCAGGTCAAAAGCTACCTGCTGTCCGAGGACCAGAGCACCGTCGAGATCAAGGTTTATATAGAACCGACCTACGCCAACCTGGTGCGCAAACACACGCGTTTCTGGAACGCCAGCGGCATTAGTATCGATGCCAACCTTTCCGGTTTGAAAGTGCGCAGCGAATCCCTCTCCAGCATTGTCGCCGGTGGTATTGCCTTCGCCACGCCAGAGAATCGCAAAGACAGCCCGCCCACCGACCCGAGCCTGCCTTTCCGTCTATACGAAGATTTCGATGCCGCGGCAGCGGGCATCAAGGTCAAGGTCAAACTCACCGACTTTGAAGGCCTGCAGGCCGGGCGTACGCCGGTCATGTACAAAGGCATCCAGGTCGGCAGCCTGAAAACCCTGAAGGTCGACCCGGACCTGTCCAGCGCCAGCGCCGAGCTGACCCTCGACCCATTGGCCGAAGACTACCTGGTCGAGGACACGCAATTCTGGGTGGTCAAACCGTCCATCTCCCTGGCAGGCATCACCGGCCTGGAGGCCTTGGTCAAGGGCAACTACATTGCGATTCGCCCAGGCGACAAAGGCACCCCCCCACAACGCGAATACGTAGCCCGCGCCAAGGCGCCGCCTTTGGACCTGCGTTCCCCGGGCCTGCACATGGTGCTGCTCACCGACAGCCTGGGCTCGTTGGATGTCGGCAGCCCGATCCTGTACAAGCAGGTCAAAGTCGGTTCGGTGCAGAGCTACCAGTTTTCACGCAAGAAAAAACAACTGGTGATTGGCGTTCATATCGAGAAGGAATACGAAAGCCTGGTCAACGGCTCGACGCGCTTCTGGAATGCCAGCGGCGTCACCCTCACGGGCGGGCTCACTGGCGGTATCCAGGTCAAAAGCGAATCCCTGGCCAGCCTGATGGCGGGCGGTATCGCCTTCGAAACGCCGGAACCGAACGTGCCATTGAAACATCGCATCCCGCGCTTTCGCCTGTATGCCGACCGTGATGCCGCCAACCAGCACGGCACTCTGGTGACCATCAAAGTCGACCGTGCCGACGGTTTGAGCGTCGGCACACCGGTGCGCTTCAAGGGCCTGGATGTGGGCAAGATCGAGAGTGTCGACCTCAGTGCCGACATGCAGTCGGTGCTGCTCAAGGCGCGTATCACCCAGGTCGCGGACCGCATCGCGCGTACCGGCAGTCAGTTCTGGGTGGTCAAGCCGGAACTGGGGCTGATGAAGACGGCTAACCTGGAAACCCTGGTCACCGGCCAATACATCGAAGTGCAACCGGCCGCGAAAAACGCCGGCCCGCAGAAGAGCTTTGTCGCCCTGGCCCAGCCGCCCGAAGCGGTGCATCAGGAAGCTGGCCTGAGCCTCACACTCAGCGCCGCCCGCCGTGGTTCGTTGAAGGAGGGGGTACCGGTCACATACCGTGAAGTGACGGTGGGTAAAGTCACCGGCTATGAACTGGGCCAGACCGCTGACCGCGTGCTGGTGCACATCCTGATCGAGCCCAAGTACGCACCGCTGGTACGCAGTGGCAGCCGCTTCTGGAACACCAGCGGCTTTGGCCTCGACTTCGGCTTGTTCAAGGGCGCGACGGTGCGGACCGAGTCCCTGGAGACATTGGTGGCCGGTGGGATCGCCTTTGCCACGCCGGATGGCGAGCGCATGGGCAACCCGGCACGGCCGCAGCAGACGTTCCCGTTGTTCGACAAGTTTGAGGATGAGTGGCTGACCTGGGCGCCCAAGATTCCACTCGGTAAATAGACCGAGGCGCGGCTATCGCGGGCAAGCCCGCTCCCACATTCGATCGCATCCCTACAGGGAAACTCGATCAACTGTGGGAGCGGGCTTGCCCGCGAAGAGGCCCACAAAGACGCCACAAAAACCAAGCCGAAAAAAAAGGCCGCGATCCAAAAGATCGCGGCCTTTTTACTTTCAGTACAACCCGTCAGACTTCATCCAGCTCCGGCTCGTCCGCCCGCACATTCATCGTCGCCTTCACCACATCATGGCGACGGATGTACTTCCAGTCCGCCTCATCGATGTAGATCCCGTTCGGCCCGCTGCCGCCTTCCAGGTCGATCGCCACCTGGGCGGACACCTGCGGCTTTACACTGGCCAGGATCGGCACAAAGCCCAGTTGCAGGCTGGTTTCCAGCAGCGCTGCCTGGTTCTTCTCATCGATGTCTGCTGCTTCATCCAGGTAGTACGGCAAGCGCACGCGACCGGCCTGGTCGCGGTCCATCAGGTGCAGCAACAAATACATGTTGGTCAGCGCCTTGATGGTCATGGTGGTGCCGTTGGACGCAGCGCCGTCGATGTCGGTATGGATTACCGGCTGGCCGTGGACCTTAGTGATTTCGAACGCCAACTCGAACAAGTCCTTGAGGCCCAGCTGGTTATGGTTAGCGGCTACCAAGCGAGCCAGGTATTCCTTGGCTTCTTCGTTCTTGTTGTCCTGTTCGGCGCTCTGGCTGAGGTCGAACACCGAGAGGGTCTCGCCTTCTTCATACTGACCGGCACTGTGGATGATCTGGTCGATATGCTTGAGCGCTTCCTTGTTCGGCGCCAGCACAATGCGGAAGCTTTGCAGGTTGGAGACCTGGCGCTTGTTGATCTCGCGGTTGAACAGCGCCAGCTGGTGTTCCAGGCTGTCGTAGTCGCTGCGGATGTTGCGCAGGGTACGGGCGATGTCGGTGACCGCTGCACGGCGCGCCTTGCCGAGGGTCAGCGCCTCGTCGGTACGGTGCGCATAGGCGTTGATCAGCAACTGCAGACGACGCTCCATGTCATCCTCACTGTCGAACTTGGCCACGCCCTTGAGACGCACCTGGGCGTACAGCGCTTCGATCTGGCCATCGGCGCGCAGCAAGCCCTGCCAGCTGTCCTGATAGTCATTGAGCAGCGGCAACAGGTTGTCCATGGAGTCGTCGACCGGGTCCATGAATGGCGTGCCGAACGGCAGGTCCGCCGGCAACAGCTGACGACGTCGCAGCGCGTCATCCAGCGTGCGTTGCTTGGCTTCCATATCGCCGATCTGGCGGCCGACCAATTGCAGCTTGGCCGACAGTTGCTGGACGCGCTCGGTAAAGGCATCGCTGGAACGCTTCAACTCGTCCTGGGCAGCTTCCATCTGCGCCAGGGTTTCCAGCTTCTCGCCTTCTTCTGCGCTCAGGGTCTGGGTGCGGCGGAAGTCTTCCAGAGCCTTCTGGGCATCCAGCACCTGTTGGTACAGCGCTTCGGTCTGGGTCTTGCTTGCGGCGCGGTCAGAGGCCACGGCCTGCTGGGTTTTCAGCTGCTTGAGCTCTTTTTCCAGGCGCTCTTTCTGGTCGCGTAACGCGGCGCGGTCCGCCAGGGCCTGCAAGGCAGGCGGCTCGATGTGCGAGATATCGATGGACAGCCCCGGCACTTCAAAGCGCTCGCCCTTGAAGCCATCGAGGATCTGCTCCAGAGATTTGACCCACTGGCCGTCTTCGTCCAGCGTGATGCCATGTTCGCCCAGCGGCAGACTGAACAACGAGCTGTTGAACAGGCGCATCAGGCGCTCGACATCCTGCTGCGAGAACTCTTCGCGCAGCTTGGCGTAGCTGTTGTTGTCCGCGTGATCGAGTTGCTGCTTGACCGACTTCAAGCGCTTTTCCAGGTCGCGCAGGCGCTCTTCCAAGTCCTCGGCGCTGAACTGTCGCGACTGCGCCAAGGCGCCCGCCAGTTCATCGTGAGCGTCCTTGGCGGCGAGCAGTTGTTGCTCCAGCATCTTGACGTCATCCACCAGGGCAAAGCGGTGCTTGAGCACCGACAACTCGCCCAACCAACGCTGGATGCCGCTGATTTCCCGCTCCAGGCGCATCAGCTCCTGGGTGCCACCGCGCTGGTCGCTCTGCAGCGCGTCTTGCTCGTTGCGGTAGTGTTCGGCCTGGATGGTCAGCTCTTCCTTGCGCGCACTGGCGTAGTCCGACCAGGTGCCCAGCAACGAGTCCAGCAGCGGCGACAGGCGATGCAGTTTGCCGCGCAGGGCGTCGCGCTGTTTCACGCCATTGGCCAAGGCTTCAACCAAGGGGCCGGCTGCCACCAGCGAGTTGTAGTCCTGCTCCATGCGTCGCACATCGCGGAAGGCTTCTTCACAGGCCGCGATGTAATCGACACTGCCCGAACGCAGGCTGTGTTCGAAGGCATCGAGGAACAGTTGCTTGAGCTTGGCCGCTGTGATTTCGCGCATGTGCAGCAGGTTGATAAACAGCGCGCGGAACGTCTTCAGGCTCTGCTCGCTGGTGGAGCGCAGCGGAATCAGGGTCAGGTCCAGCGGGATCGACGTATGCCCGCCCACCAGCAAACGCCGCAGCTCATCGGGCTTGAGTTCGTAGGCTTTCAGGCCCTCGCGCTCAAGGTTGGTGAACAGCTCTTTCTGGCGCAGGCAGGTGTCGTTTTTCTGGTAGTGGGCCAGGTCCAGCTTGCCGGCGTAGGCAAAGAACTGGTGACCAAAGCCACCGCCCGGGCCGCGGCCGACCACGCCGATAACGTGGGGGCCGTGGGGCAGGGAGACTTCCACCAGGATGTAGCTGGTGTCGGTGGCAAAGTAAAAACGCCGCGATTGTTCCAAGGTGTACTTGCCGAAACTCATGTCCGACATGCGTGCCAGGATCGGGAACTGCAAGGCGTTGATCGAGGCGGATTTACCCAGGTTGTTGGCGCCGTACACCGACAGCGGTTCTTCCAGCGGGAACAACCCCAGGCTGTAACCGGCGGTGTTCAATAGGGCGAAGCGGCGGATGCCGTAGCGTTCCTTACTCATGCGTCGGTCTCCTGTTCTTCGGCAATGGCACGGGCCAGGGCATCTTCTTCGCTTTCTTCGGTGAAGGCGCTCAAATCCAGCGGGTCATCGGTCTTCAGCAGTTTCTCATCGCTGTCTTCGTCGATGATCACCGGCGCCGGCAGCGGCAATACGCTGTGCACGCTGGCGGCAAGGTCGCGGTCTTGCTGCACCGACAGGCACACATCCAGGAAACGGTGCATCGGCGGCAGGAAGCGGTAGATACCGTTGTCTTCGCTGGCAAAACCCAGTTGGGTCATGCGGCGCATGATTTTTTCTTCGAGCTCTTCCTGGGTTTGCACCTCGGCCTGGATAAACAGGTCGCGGTATTTCTCCAGCAACGAAGGCAGCTCATCGCGGCCCAGGCTGCCACCGTCGAGCACGGCAATCGGGTCGCGACCCTGGTCGGCCAGGTGTTCGACGATGATGAAAGTAAACAAGGCCAGGCGCTGGGCGGTCTTGTTCACCTGCGCGGCAGCCACGGCAGTGTCCGGCACGAAGTAATAGAAGCCGCGGGTATCGCACACCAACTCAAAACCCAGGGCCTTGAACAGCGTGCGGTACTGGTCCTGGAAGTTCGACAGTTGCGCGTACAGCTCCGGGTCGCGGCGGCTGACGTGGTAACCCTTGAACAGCTCGCGAAAGATCGGCGCCAGCTGGGACAGTTCGGATAGATCAAGATGCATAAGGCGTGCTCGCAGAATTCTCGGTGGCATCGACGCCGGCCGGGAGCAGGGCGAAGGAGCGCAGGCTGACCTGGTGCTCGTGGGTGTGGTAATCGCGACGTTCCAGGCGCTCGCGCTTGAAGCGTTTTTCCCGGGACAGGCGCGAGAACCAGTACAGCAATTCATCGGTGGCGCCGTCCGGTTCCTGCTCCAGCAGCCAGGTCATCAGGTCGGGCATCGGCAGCGCATCTTCGCAGCGCTCGAGCATTTCCTTGACCGTACGCGGTGCGCGCTGGGCTTCGCCTTTGTGGGACTTGTGCGCCTTGGGGAAACGCGCCGGTTTAGGCTCGAAATTGGCCAGGGCATACACATAGGCTTCGACCTGGCTGGCACTGCCCAGAAAGGTGCTTTGCGGCCGCGTGAACATCGGCATCGCCGCTTGCGGCACCGCGTCCAGGCCTTTGCGGCGAATCGCCGACAGGGCCAGCGCTGCGCCACGAGTCACGGCGTTATGCCTGCGTGCTTCTTCACGCAGCGGCAGCAGCAACTCCCGCGCATGGCGCAAGGTCAACTGGGCGCTGGTTTGCATTTCGAGGATGCGTGCGTGGGTGCGCAGCAGCATGTCGTCATCCACCAGGTGGCCAAGACGCTGTTGCTCGGTGAGCATGCGCAGCAGCACGTTTTCCACCTTGCGCACGCCTTGCTCGAAGGCGCCGTCGGCGTTCACCAACTGGATCATCGGCTCGACGTATTCGTCCCAGGTCGCCAATACTTCGGCGTAACGCTGGCGCAACGGGATCTGCCGGTCGCTGGTCTTGGCGCGGTCGGCCACGGCGGCGAGGGCCTGTTCGTCGTTGGCGAGCTTTTTGAGCACATCGCGCACGCGCATATCCAACAGGCGCAGTTGCCGGGCCAGGTCGTGGCCGTCGCGGATGTCGAAGGCGTCCTGGATGTAACCGGCCAGGCGCTCCAGGTGGCGCAGGTAGGCTTCGATTTCCAGGCACAGGCCAAGCCGGTGCTCCTTGCGAAGATAGGCGAGGAAGTCGTGGATCTGCGCGTTGAGCTCGAAACGGTTCGGGCTCTTGGCGACAGGTACCAGGATATCCAGGCGAATCCACACGTCCAGCAGGCTGGTGATGTCCTGGGGCGTGCTGTCCAGTTGTTGGGCGGCCAACTGTGCGCGCAGCTCGGCCAGGCTCAGGGTGCCTTGGTCGAAGTGTTCGCACAGAGGCTCAAGTAAGGCCCAGTGTTCGGCGAGGGCGCGCAGGACGCGCTTGGGTTCGATCATGGGAATGGCCGGCTGGTTGGCGATTAAAAGTCGCGATTGTACTGCATCACGCGCGGGATTTATCCACAGCCGGTCAGTGCGCAGTGGGCGATTGTGGTTGAACAGCGGTAGAATCCCCGCTCTTTACTTATCCACAAGTGGCCGAGCTGTGCTTATCGAGTCCCGACGTCGCGCTTACTTGACCGCCATGCAGGTGGTCAACTGGCTGCCCCGCACCGAACTGCCGTTTGCCGCGCCGTCGCGGCCCGAGCTGTTGCAGGCGCTTGAGCCCTATGAGGCGTTCGAGTCGTCGGGAGAAGAGGCGGCCGCGCCTGTGGCGGTGGTCAAACCCACCCCTGAGGCGCGTCCGGCGGTCGAGCGAGCCAAGATCGAAGTGCCGCGCCCGGCGCCGGTGACCAAGGCTGCCAAGGCGGTCGAAGAGGCTGCGCCGGTGGCCAAGGCGCCGGTGGTGCCGCCGCCACGCTTTGCCCTGCAATTGCTGCGGGCCGGGCGTTGCCTGCTGCTGGTGGAACTGCCGACCGGCGAACGTTTCCAGTCCCGTGACCCGGCCTACCTGTTGCTCAAGGACATGCTGCGCGCCGCCGGCCTGCCCGACAGCCCTCAGATCGTCGGTGAGCCGGTGCGCTGGCCGCTGCTGGTGCGCGGCACCATGGACCAGGGCCCCGAGGCCGCACGGGATTTCGTCCAGGGGTTTGTCTCGGCGCGTCTGGAAGACGAGCCCTGCGTGTGCCTGTGGCTGATCGGCCTGCCCGCCGTGCGGTTTGCTGGTGAAGCCAATGCCGAGGCCTGGTACCGCGAGCTGCAGGTTGAAGGCCTGGGTACGGTGTGGGCCCTGCCGGGCCTGGAATTATTAATGGAAGAGCCACAGCGTAAGGCTGATGTCTGGCAAGCCATGCGCCGGCTGATGGCGCGCTGGAAAACAACTGATGAGTGAGGCTTTATCCTTCCGCCCGATGACCGAGGCCGACCTCGACGCCGTGCTGAAAATCGAATACGCAGCGTTCAGCCATCCCTGGACCCGCGGGATTTTTCTCGACGGGCTGGGCAAGTACCAGATCTGGCTGATGTTCGAAGGTGAGCAGCAAGTGGGGCATGGAGTAGTGCAGATCATCCTCGATGAAGCGCACTTGCTGAACATTACCGTGAAGCCGGAAAACCAAGGCCGCGGTTTGGGCCTGGCGCTGCTGGAGCACTTGATGTCCCGTGCCTATGCGGCCAACGCCCGGGAATGTTTCCTGGAAGTGCGTGACAGCAATACCGGCGCGTTTCGGTTGTATGAGCGCTATGGCTTCAACGAAATTGGCCGTCGCCGGGATTACTACCCGGCGGTGGGTGGCCGCGAAGATGCAGTCGTGATGGCCTGCACCCTCGTCGACTGAACAACCGTGAGCTGTAGGAGCGAGCTTGCTCGCGAAAAACGTCAACGATAACGCGTGCTTCCTGGATGAACGCGGCGCCTGTGGTTTTTTCGCGAGCAAGCTCGCTCCTACACCTACATAGGGTGATGGTCGATCAGCGCTTGCGGTTCAGTGGGTCCAGATCCGCCAGTTCCGCCTCATCCAACCCATTCCCGCCACCAATGTCATCTTCTTCCACGACGCTCAAGTCATAGTCGGCGGCATTGTCTTCGCCTTCCTCCTGCGCATCCCGCGCGCCATCCTCGTGGATCAGCGTTTCCGGGCTCATATCGTCATCGGTGGATTCATGATCATCCGTCGAAGCCCCGGTCAGCCCGGCTTCGCGTACCCGTTCGTCGGGCATCAAATGGTCGCGTTCACGGCGCGGCAGCTCGTCGCCGATTTCCGCGGTCTGGTCCTCTTCGTCAAAATCCAGCTCGCGCATCTCACCCATGCGGTCCTCGTTGTCATCGATCGGTTCCGGCTGCGTTGCGCCGTAGGGACGTCGTGATTCAGTCATGGCCAATCCTCATACTGTGGGGCTTATAGTGTGTGGACAGGCATGGCAGCCAAAAAATTCAAGCTAATTAGCGCCTGGCGTGACCCGGACGAGGGCTTGTCAGTCACAAAACTGCGCATCATTCCTGAGGCTTCCCTGATGAACGAACTACAAGACCTGCTTGATAACAACGAACGCTGGGCGGACGCGATCAAACAGGAAGATCCCGAATTCTTCGCCAAGCTCGCCCGCCAGCAAACCCCGGAATACCTGTGGATCGGCTGTTCCGACGCCCGTGTACCGGCCAACGAGATCGTCGGCATGTTGCCTGGTGATCTGTTCGTGCACCGCAACGTCGCCAACGTGGTGCTGCACACCGACCTCAATTGCCTGTCAGTGATCCAGTACGCGGTGGATGTGCTCAAGGTCAAACACATCCTCGTCACCGGCCACTACGGCTGTGGCGGCGTGCGTGCGTCGATGCAGGACCGCCAGTTCGGCCTGATCGACGGCTGGTTGCGCACCATTCGCGACCTGTACTACGAAAACCGCGATGTGCTGGCCCAGTTGCCCACCGAAGAAGAGCGCGTAGACCGCATGTGCGAACTCAACGTGATCCAGCAGGTAGCCAACGTCGGCCACACCAGCATTGTGCAAAACGCCTGGCACCGTGGGCAGAGCCTGTCGATCCATGGCTGCATTTATGGCATCAAGGACGGCCGCTGGAAGAGTTTGAACACCACCATCAGTGGCTTTGAGCAACTGCCGCCGCAATACCGCCTGCGTCCGTTGGGCGAAGCCTAACGTCGCTTGTGCTCGCGCCACCAGGCCATGAAGGCCTGGCCCTCGGCGTTCAGCGGCTCCTTGCTGCCGGTGATCCAGCCCCGGCAGTTCAGCTCGCCGCAATGGCAAGCGAACTGCCGGGCCAGGGTGTCTTCGGTGGTGGCGTAATCCAGGGTCAGCAGGCTGCCGGCGTGGATGGGTTGCACCGTCCATAACTCCAGGTACGTGGTGTCCAGAAACACGTTCGGGTTGCAGGAGTGCTGTAACAGGCCGCAGAACCAGCAATCGTACAAGTGGATGCGGGGTGACAGCTGCAGCGTGTGCGGGCGACGTTCGCTCACGGCATATCCGGAAACCTGGGCAATACGCATGCGACTCTCAAAGGCCACGCGCGCTATGACCCTGGCCGCAACCCCTTCAGCCTCTTGCTTGACCTCAAAGTGCTCGGTCGAGGGGTAACCCTGCTCAACGAGCAGCGTCTTGAAGGGGTAAAGACAGTCATCCACAGCCGTTTTAGCCTTATCCATGGCTCGAGTTTTCATCACTCTCCTGAGCGGGGCTGCATGGACCTGCGGGTGTGACGGCCAGTCTTGCAGCAAATGGGCGCGGCCCCAGATTCGCTGAAGTTGGATCCGATTTCTACTGTCAAAGTTGACAGTAGAAACGGTTTATTCGTCTTAAAGCGCAGGGGCTGTGACGGTGGGCGTGGGAGCAGCATTTCTCAACAGTTTCAACTGCGCTTTGATAGGCGCTGTGGCGCACTTGGCGTTGGCCTGCTCGGGGGTCAGGTGGCGCACCGAGGTGTAGAACAGTTCACACGTCTGCTCCTTGCGCGTGACCTGCCAAGTGTTCAGGCAGGCCTTGAGCAATACATTCGCATCGCTGGCGGGTTTTTGGCCCATGCCGGCTTGCCAGCAGGCGGCGCTCAAATCCTGGCCCATCACTTTCAAGCCGGCGTCGTCGGCCTTTTGTTCGTCACCGTCATAACTGTCGGGGCTGGCCGCGTACCAAATGTAGCTTGGGTGGTTGGCGCCCAATACCGCGACGGTTTTGCCGGGCTCCGGGCTGATCTGCGCCAGGTTCAGCACGCCCACGGTTTGCCCGTACTGTTGCTTGATCCAGCTACGCACCGGCGCGCCGAAGGCCACCATGGGCAATGCGCCGCCAGGGCGCAAGCTCAGTTCCTTGACCATGCGGGTCTGGTAGTCGGTGAAATACCCATAGACGGTTTCCAAGTCTTTGCCGGCATTGGACGGCGCAGCGATGGGCGCGATATCGATGATGGTCTGGTACGCCGGCGTTTCGGTGGCCGGTACGCCATTTTCGCTCAACAAGGTGGCCCAGCGGTCGGTGGTGGCCGATTCCAGGTAATCCTGGGCCTGGGTCAGCGAGTAATCCGGAGGGAAGTGCAACAGCTCGATGCTTTTGCGGTTTTCCAGGGCCATGCCCAGCGGCAGGAACAGGTACCAGTTGTAGGCCCATTTGCCATCACTGTTGAGCTGGCGGGCACCTTGGTAAGCCAGGTCGGCGGTATTGAGCAGCGTGGTCAGCGGCTGGCCGTAGCCGTCTGGCACGCCGCTGAAGGTCGCAGTGACCTGACCGTCATGGGTCTTCACACTGACCTTGGCCCGGCTGTAACCGTCACGTTGCAGGCTCTGGTTCAAATAGTGTTCGGCGGTCTGCTCCAGTGACCATGGCCGAAAGCAGATCACATTGCAGTTGTTGGGGTACGCGAACAACTGGGTGACGCGCTGCGTGCTGCCCAGTGGCACCTCGATGTCGGCCTGTACGACCGCACTCGCCAGCAGTGCGACGAGGGTGAAGGACAGCCTGGTCAGTTTAAACATAGTCGATTCCTTGTCAGCGAAACCCGTCTGCGCGGGATGGAAGCCCACCTGCACACAGTAGCGGCTGACCAGGAAAATCGCGTATTAAATCGCCCGGCATGTCGTTATTGGATAAGCCCCTACAGGCTGAACTGCAAGGCATTGCTCAGATCGCCCATGGGGTTCTGGCCGCGCGCGATCATCGCATCATCGCGCTGCTTGAGGCCGTCCAGGGTCTCCAACTGGAACACCCGTGTGATCAATCGCAGGATCGATGCCGTGTCGTACACCGTATGGTCCACCGTGCCTTTGCGTGCAAACGGCGACACCACCAGCGCCGGGACCCGCGAGCCCGGGCCCCAGCGGTCACCCTGGGGCGGCGCCACGTGGTCCCACCAGCCGCCGTTTTCATCCACGGTCACCACCACCACCATGTTTTTCCACTGCGGGCTTTCTTGCAGCACTTTCAAGGCGCGGGCGATATGGCGGTCGCCCGAGGCCACATCGGCATAGCCGGCGTGCATGTTCAGGTTGCCCTGGGGTTTGTAGAAACTCACGGCAGGCAGCTTGCCGGCCTGGGCGTCGGCGAAGAACCGGTTGGTGCTCGACTCATCGCCCAAACCGCCGTCACGCAGGCGCCTGGCACGTTCTGCAGGGTTTTGCGGCCCTTGCTGCTCGAAGTAATTGAACGGCTGGTGGTGGTACTGGAAATTCGGAATCTTGGGGATGCCGCCGGAGTCCTTGAACTGCTCCAGGGTGGCTTGCCACGCACCGGCGTACCAGGCCCAGTCGATGTTCTTTTTCGACAGCTTGTCGCCAATATGCTCGTGGGTTTGCGGCACCAGCACATTGGGCAGGTCGGGCTTGGAGTAATCCGGGTTTTGCGGGTCGCGGATCCAGGTAGGCCAATAGGGTGGGGCCAGGGTGTTTACGCCGTAACCATCGGGTGTCAGTGCGCTGGGGCCAAACTGTGGCGGGCCGGTCATGGCGCTGGCCGGGGAGGTGTCCAAGGGCTTGAGGCGCGTGTCGCTGGGGTTATCGCTTTGCAGCGTAGCGATCTGCGCCTTGGCCACCGACTGCGCGGCATTGGGATAAAACGGCGCGGTGGCGCTGATCAGGTACTGATGGTTAAGGAACGAGCCACCAAACGCGCCCTGAAAGAAGTTATCGCACAGCACAAACTCCTTGGCCACGTCCCACAGGCGCAGGGCATAACGGCTCTGGGCGTAATGGCCCATCACCAGCCCACCGGAATCGCCCCAGGCGACAAAACCATCATTCTTTCCGCCGTTGATCTGCATCTGGTTCTGGTAGAACACGTGCCACAGGTCGCGAGTCACCAGGCTCAATGGCAGGTCTTCGCCCTGCGGGCCTTTGAGGGCGAAGGGTGCGTTGGGCAGGTTTTGCTGGAATTGCACTTCGCTTGGGTAGGTCACCCCGTCCACCGTTTGCGGGCCGACCTGCAACACACCGCCCCAGCTCGGTGGCAGGGCAGACAATACGCTGCCATCGCGGTCGCGCTGCTGGAAATCCTTGGCGGTTAACGCCGACAGCGGTTTCTCCACCCCGGGGAAATCTGCAAACAGGTTGTTGAAGCTGCGGTTCTCGGCGTAGATCACCACCACGGTTTTCACCTGCTCGCGCAGCGCCTTGTCCAGTTCCTGGGGCGTGAGCGGCCGCGTCACGGGTGAGCTCGGTGCTTCGCTGGTATTGCCGCACGCACTCAAGGTCGCCCCCACCCCCAACACCGCCGCACCGCCGAGGAAGCGCCGACGGCTGGTGTCTACCGGCGTTTTGGGGGCGGAGTTGGTTGTAGGGCGGTCGTTGTGCTCGTCACTCATTGCGGAGGAGTCCTTGGCGAGATGTTGCAAGATATTTCGCAGGACGGTAGCAATGGAATGTGACGGAACAAAGACAGGCGGGTGATGGGCGGAGCGTGTCTACACGGCTCAAGCGCTGCTAAGGTTGCAAGGTGTTGAACGTCGCCAAGGTGAACTGTGAAGCCTTCTACCGCACTTGATCTGAACAGGATCGCTATTCGTGTGATGGTTACTCGCTTTCGAGCCTTTAATCCGCGAGTCTTTGGCTCTGCTTCAATGGGCGAAGACAGAGAGGGGAGTGATCTTGACCTGCTTGTTGATGTACTCCCTGGCACCACGCTATTTGACTTGGGTGGCCTACAGGTAGAGTTGGAGGAGTTGTTGGGCGTTAAGGTTGACCTGCTTACACCCGGTGATCTGCCAGCAAAACTACGCCATCAGATATTGGCTGACGCCAAATCGGTATGACAGGGCGCAGAACATACTGTGGCAGCGGGCTTGCTCGCGAAGGCTGTGTGTCAGTCGCCGGATTTTTTCTGACAGTCCACATTCGCGAGCAAGCCCGCATCGACCCCTTTTAAGGCATCACAGGCGGCAAATACTTCAACGTCGTCCCCAACGCCCACAGCAAAAACAACACCAGCGGCGTATGCACCAGCAGCTGCACAAATGAAAACCCGATCAAATCCCGCGCCTTCAGCCCCAACACACCCAGCAACGGCAACATATAAAACGGGTTGATCAAGTTCGGCAGCGCCTCGGCGGCGTTGTAGATCTGCACCGCCCAGCCCAGGTGGTATTGCAGGTCATTGGCCACTTGCATCACGTACGGCGCTTCGATGATCCACTTGCCGCCACCCGAGGGGATAAAGAAACCCAGCACCGCCGAATACACACCCATCAGCAGGGCGTAGGTGTCGTGGGAGGCGATGGAGGTAAAGAACGTCGAGATATGGTGCGCCAGGGTCTGGCCGTCGCCGCCCTTGACCACGGTCATCAGTGCGGCGATCGAACCGTACAGCGGGAACTGGATCAGCACGCCGGTGGTGGTCGGCACCGCTCGGGCCACGGCATCGAGGAAGCTGCGCGGGCGCCAGTGCAGCAGCGCGCCCACCATGATGAACAGGAAGTTATAGGTATTGAGCCCCGAGATGGCGCTGATCGCCGGCTTGGTCGAGAACTCATGGAACAGCCAGCCGGCCGCCAGCAACGCCAGCAGAATGGTCAGCAACGGGCTGTGTTCCAGCCATTCACCGGGGCGCGTCGGCGCCTGCGGCTTGGGCAGGTTGAAGGCCGGGTCAATGCCGCAGGCCTTGGCGTCCCGAGCGCTGTTGGGGCCAGGCGCGGTGGCGTAGGCGATGATCAGCGACACCACGATCAGCGCCAGCAACAGCACGCCGGATTGCCACAGGAAAATGGTCTCGGTGAACGGGATCATGCCAGTGATCGACAGGATCGACGGCGGCAAGCTGGCGGGGTTGGCCTGCAACTGCGCGGCCGACGACGACAGCCCCAGCGCCCATACGGCCCCCAGGCCCAGGTACGCGGCAGCACCAGCGGCGCGGTAGTCCATGCGCAAGTCCGTGCGCCGGGCCAATGCCCTTACCAGCAAACCGCCGAACACCAGGGACAGGCCCCAGTTAAGCAACGACGCTACCATGGAGATCAACGCTACCCAGGCCACGGCCGAACGACCATTCTTGGGAATACGTGCCAGGCGGTCGATCAACTTCACCGCAGGTGGTGAGCTGGCGACCACGTAACCGCCGATCACCACAAAGGCCATCTGCATGGTGAACGGGATCAGGCTCCAGAACCCGTCGCCAAATGCCTTGGCTGCTTCGGCCGGTGCGGCGCCCATGCCCAGGGTCGCCACGGCGACAATGATCACGGCCAGGGCGGCAAACACCCAGGAGTCAGGAAACCAGCGCTCGGCGAAGTTGGAGCAACGCAAGGCAAATCGGGCATAGCGGCTGTCTTCGATAGCATCGGCCACGAGTCTTTCCTCTTGTAGTTATTATGGGGTTTGGCAGTTTTACGGCATGTTCCTCTACGGCCATTGATTTGGGAATGTAGTTATCTTCAACGATCAATGAGGAAAACAAATATATCCGTCGCGATTGCCATCGATGGGCTCAGCTCATAACCTGCACGCCATTTTGTTTGTCTGCCGAGCCTGCACATGACTGCCACCTTTTCCCCACGGGCGCAGCGTTTTTCCCGCTCCGACTACAAAACCCTGGGCCTGGCCGCCCTCGGCGGCGCCCTGGAAATCTACGACTTCATTATCTTCGTGTTCTTTGCGCTGACCCTCAGCCAACTGTTCTTCCCCCCAGAAATGCCCGAGTGGCTGCGCCTGCTGCAAAGCTTCGGCATCTTCGTCACCGGTTACCTCGCCCGCCCACTGGGCGGCATCCTGATGGCGCACTTTGCCGACCACCTGGGGCGCAAGCGCGTCTTCAGCCTGAGCATCCTCATGATGGCCTTGCCCTGCCTGCTGATCGGCATCATGCCGACCTACGCGCAAATCGGCTATTTCGCCCCGTTGATCCTGCTGGCGCTGCGCGTGCTGCAAGGCGCAGCGGTGGGCGGCGAAGTGCCCAGCGCCTGGACTTTCGTCGCCGAGCACGCACCGCGTCACCATCGTGGCTATGCCCTGGGTTTTTTGCAGGCCGGCCTGACTTTCGGTTACCTGCTGGGGGCGCTGACCGCCACCTTACTCGCGCAGGCCTTCACCCCCGCCGAAATCCTCGACTACGCCTGGCGCTTCCCCTTCCTGCTCGGCGGCGTATTCGGTGTGATCGGCGTATGGCTGCGCCGCTGGCTCAGTGAAACCCCGGTGTTCCTGGAAATGCAGGCGCGCCGCCAGGCCGCCGCCGAAATGCCCTTGCGCACCGTGCTGCGCGACCATCGCGCCGTGCTGCTGCCGGCGATGATCCTCACCTGCGTGCTGACGTCTGCCGTGGTGGTGCTGGTGGTCATCACCCCGACCATGATGCAGAAAACCTTCGGCATGAGCCCCAGCCATACCTTCGCCCTGAGCGCCCTGGGCATCGTCTTCCTGAATATCGGATGCGTCCTCGCCGGCCTGCTGGTGGACCGCATCGGCGCGTGGCGCGCGGTATTGGTCTACAGCCTGTTGCTGCCGGTGGGCATTGCGCTGCTGTACGCCAGCCTGATCGCCGGCGGCGTGTGGCTCGGCGCGGCGTATGCCGTGGCGGGCCTGAGCTGCGGTGTGGTGGGCGCGGTGCCGTCGGTGATGGTCGGGCTGTTTCCGGCGCAGGTGCGGGTGTCGGGCATTTCCTTCACCTACAACATCGCCTATGCGCTGTGGGCAAGTACTACGCCGTTGTTGTTGATCGCGCTGATGCCGACCAGTCCGTGGATCTGCGTGGGGTATTGCGTAGTGATGGGGGCGGTGGGGGTGGCGAGTGTGGCGCTGTTTGGCAAGCGCCACGCTATAGACCCTGTTACAAATGGCACCTAGGGCCATTAATTGACGGGTAGGTAGGTCGCTCCTATAGTCACGTCCATTCTTGACGAACACATTTATCCTATGTCCCAGACTGCCTATATCAACTCTGCAATCCTGTCCTGGTCTCGCCAGCGGGCGGGGCTGTCTCAAGAGCAGGTTGCTAAAGGCCTGATGGTCAAATTGGAAAAGCTGAAGGAGTGGGAGGATGGTCAGAGTCTTCCCTCTTTCAACCAGGCGCAAAAGTGGGCTGCACTTGTGCATGTGCCTTTTGGCTATCTCTTTCTCAGTACGCCCCCACCCGAGCAACTTCCTCTTCCCGACCTGCGGACCGTGGGTGGGGTTTTTCCAGACAAGCCAAGTTTGAACCTGATGGACACCGTAAGGGACGTGCTCCGTAAACAGGACTGGTACTTGGAATACTTGCAGGATCATGAGCGTTCTGCTCTGTCCTTCGTAGGAAGTTTCAGTATCCGCTCGCCAATAAAAGAAGTGGTTGCAGATATTCGGCGCGTACTTAGCGTGACGGATTCTTTTGCCCGAATGAGTTATGAAGACTATGTGAGGGCGCTGGTCAGCGGCGCGGAAGAGGCCGGAATTCTTGTAATGCGCAGTGGTGTTGCCTTAGGCAATACCCATCGGAAACTTGATGTCAGTGAATTCCGGGGATTTGCGATCAGCCATCCTATGGCTCCGGTGGTTTTCATCAATAGCGCGGACGCGCCCACGGCACGTCTTTTTACATTGATGCATGAACTGGCGCATATCTGGATTGGTAGCACGGGGGTATCTGACGGCAGCAGCCAAGGCGCTCGTCAGGAGGAGGCCTTTTGTAATGCGGTGGCAGGGGAGTTTCTTGCGCCGGAGGATGATTTTCGGGCGCACTGGAGTTCGGCTCTTCATTGGGAAGAAAACCTGGCGCCGTTGGCCGGACGCTTCCGCGTCAGCACATTGGTGATAGCCCGTCGTGCCCGTGATCTTGGCCACATCAGTAGTGATCAATACGGCGCTTACTACCGTCGGGTCCTGCAAGAGTATCGAGATAAAGGCGGCAGTGGCGGGGATTACTACCGCGTAGCGACTATCAGGAACAGCACACGGTTGAGCAAGGCTGTTCTTGCAGAAGCGCAGAGCGGTCGGATTTTGCTGCGAGATGCTGGGAAATTGCTAGGTGTGCAGCCGGCCAAGTTGAAGACTTACGGGATGAAGCTATCGGCATGAAAGTCGGGGCTTTGGAAGAATTTCTGGAGGGGGCAGATGCTTGGTTGATAGCCAAGGCAATGGCTACAGGCGCAGTGGTTGTTACGCATGAAGTTTATAACCCTGACATCAAGCGTAAATTCACCATTCCCAATGTGTGCTCATTGTTTGACGTGCCTTACATGAATACTTTCGAGTTGCTCGGTAAACTCGACGCGCGCTTCGTCTTGCATCACTGATAATCGAGGGGAGGAAAGTCTCCCCTCGATACGGCACTCAAGTCAAAAAGTGCCAGAGCACCAGGGTACCCACCAACCCAACTACCGAAACAATCGTCTGCAACACCGACCACACCCAGATCGTCTGCTTCAACTGCAAGCCAAAGTACTCACGCACCATCCAGAACCCGGCGTCGTTGACGTGGCAGAAGAACACCGAGCCGGCGCCGATGGCCAGGGCGACCAATGAGCTTTGCGTCGCCGCCAACCCGGCCATCATCGGCGCGAGGATGCCGGCGGTCGTGGTGGTGGCCACGGTGGCCGAGCCGGTGGCCTGGCGCAGGGCCACTGCGATCAGCCAAGCCAGCAGCAGATAGGGCATGTGCGCGCCCTCGGCGACTTTGCTGATGGTCTGGCTGACGCCGGCGTCCAGCAGGGTTTGCTTGAGGCCGCCGCCGGCGCCAATGGTCAGCAGCAACACGGCGATAGGCGCCAGTGCTTTGCGCAGGGTGTTGCCGACGTCAGCGCGTGGCATGCCCGCCGCCCAACCCAGGCAAACGACCGCGGCGATCACCGCCAGGCCGAGGGCAACCAGTGGTTCACCGAGGAATTTCAAGCTCAGGGCGAGGGGGCTTTCCGGCGCCAACGCGACTTTGGCCAAGGTGCTGCCGAGCATCAAGATCACCGGCAACAGAATGATCAGCAGCGACACGCCAAAGCTCGGCTGGCGCGGGGCCTTGGGCGGTGCGCTGAACAAGGCGCCGATATCGGCCGGTTCATCCACGTGCAGGCGCTTGGACAGCCAGTTGCCATACAGCGGCCCGGCCAGGATCACGGCCGGCACCGCCAGGCAAAAGCCCAGCAACATGGTCAGGCCCAGGTCGGCGTGCAATGCGCCTACAGCAATCAGCGGCCCCGGATGCGGCGGCATCAGGGCGTGCAAGGTGGTCATGCCCGCCAGTGCCGGGATGGCGATTTTCAGCAACGGCTGGTTCGAACGCTTGGCCATCACAAAGATGATCGGCACCATCATCACCAGGCCCACTTCGAAGAACAGCGGCAGGCCGATGACCATGGCAACCAACGCCATCACCCAGGGCAATGACTTGCCTTTGCCCAGCCCGAGCAACGTGGTGGCGATACGGTCGGCCGCGCCGGATTCGGCCATCAGCGCGCCGAGCATCGCACCCAGGGCAATGATGATCCCGGCTTCCCCCAGAATCGCCCCGGCGCCTTTGCTGAACGCCTTGGCCACTTCTTCCGGCGGCAGGCCGGCGCCGACCCCGGCGATAAAGGTGCCGATCAGAATCGACAGGAAGGGCGGCAATTTGGTCGCGCTGATCAGCACAATGATGCTGGCGATCGCCAACAGCACGCAGAGCATGAGGCGGGTGTCGTGAACCATCCACGCGGCAGTCGATAACTCCAAAACGGGACTCCTTATCGAGCAGGTTGGCTAATATGTTTCTTTTTGTTTCGGCCTGAAAAGCATACCTGATACAACTCCCCCAGCGCGTGCATGGGCGATTTTGGTGCGCTCGAAGGTAACGACGCTCTGGCGCTTAGATGACAATTTTGCAAACCATGCCAGTGGATCTGACCTATAGCTCTATGATCCGCCCCATCCCAACCCACGAGGACATTTCATGAGCGCAGGACACAGCCACGCCCAAGTACGCGCCGGCCACGAACGCAAGTTATGGATCGCCCTGGGGCTGACCGGTAGTTTCATGCTGGCCGAAGTCATCGGCGCCTTTGTCACCGGCAGCCTGGCGCTGTTGTCCGATGCAGCGCACATGATGACCGACGCCCTGGCGCTGGCGATTTCCCTGGTGGCGATCCAGGTCGCCAAGCGCCCGGCAGACCGCAAGCGCACCTTTGGTTATGCGCGCTTCGAGATCCTGGCAGCCGCCTTCAACGCATTGCTGCTGTTCGCCGTGGCGTTCTACATCTTGTACGAGGCTTACCAGCGGCTGCAGGCACCTGCCGAGATCCAGTCCACCGGCATGTTGGTGATCGCGCTGCTGGGGCTGGTGGTCAACCTGATCTCCATGCGCCTGCTCAGCGCCGCCAGTGGCGAGAGCCTCAACGTCAAGGGCGCCTACCTGGAAGTCTGGAGCGACATGCTGGGCTCCGTCGGCGTGATCATTGCCGCGCTGGTGATCATGTTCACCGGCTGGGGTTGGGTCGACTCCGTGGTCGCGGCCGCCATCGGCTTTTGGGTCCTACCGCGCACCTGGACGTTGCTCAAGGCGAGCATGAACATCCTGTTGCAAGGTGTGCCGGAGGGGGTGGACATCGAGCAGGTGGAGCAGGGCATTCGCAGCGTGCCTGGGGTCAAGGACGTGCACGACCTGCACATCTGGGCCCTCACCAGTGGCAAGAACGTGCTGAGTACGCACCTGGTCGCGGATGCGTCCCAAGGCAGCGAGCAACAGATCCTCAGCCGAGTGACGGAGTTACTGCACGAACAGTTCGATATTTCCCACGCCACGATCCAAGTGGAGGGCGAGGGATTCACGCACGACGAGCATGACGAAGTGCATGCCTGAGCCTGGCTAACGGATTTGTAATCTTTCGCCCACGGCCCTGATAAGTACCGAAAGCTACATTGCCCCCGCTGGGAAACCTCAGCGACTTCATGGGCGTGGAACTCTCGTTATGGCAATTTTTGTTAGAACACTGTTGGGGGCGGCGGCATTGGTAGTGTGGATATCCGCAAACGCCGCCCAGGCACAACCCCTCACCCTCGATGCAGCCTTGCAAACCGCCTTCGCCAACAACCCGGACCTGGCGGCCGCACAATGGGAAATCGACATCGCCCAGGGCGGTCGCCAACAGGCCGGCCTGATCCCCAACCCGGTCGCCTCCTGGGACGCCGAAGACACCCGCCGCAACAGCCGCACCACCAGCATCAAGCTCAGCCAGACCCTGGAACTGGGCGGCAAGCGCGGTGCACGTATCGAAGTGGCCACCCGCGCCCAGGATGCCGCCGCGCTGACCCTGGAGCAGCGCCGCAACCTGTTGCGTGCCGAGGTCATCGACAGCTACTACGGCGCCTTGCGCGCCCAGGAACGCCTCGACCTGGCGCAACGCTCCATGACGCTTGCCGAACGCGGCCTGGTGGTCGCCAACGGGCGCGTCACCGCCGGCAAGTCGTCACCCGTGGAAGCCACCCGCGCCCAGGTGCAGGTGTCGGAAATTCGCCTGGAATTGAACCGCGCCCAGATCGGCCTCACTGACGCCTACCGTCGCCTGGCCACCAGCACCGGCAGCGCCGCCACCGACTTCCAGGCGGTCGCTACGCCAAGCACTTCCGTACCGGAGTTACCCGCCGCCGCGCCATTGCTGGCTCGTCTTGAACAGACTGCGGAACTGCGCCTGGCCGAACTCAACATTGTGCAGAACGAAGCCAGCGTGGGCCTGGAAAAAGCCCAGCGCATTCCGGACCTGGATGTGTCCATCGGCAGCCAATACGACGCCAGCGTGCGTGAACGGGTGAACTTGGTGGGCGTGTCGATGCCCATTCCGTTGTTCAACCGCAACCAGGGCAACATCCTCGCGGCCACTCGACGCGCCGACCAGGCCCGCGACCTGCGCAACGCCGCCGAGCTGCGCCTGCGCACCGAAACCCGTCAGGCCCTGGACCTGTGGCAAACCGCGAACACCGAAGTGCGCGCGTTCAACCAGCAGATCCTGCCCGCCGCACAGAGTGCGGTAGACAGCGCCACCCGTGGCTTCGAGATGGGCAAGTTCAACTTCCTCGACGTGCTGGACGCCCAGCGCACCTTGATCGCAGCTCGTACCCAATACCTTGCTGCCACCGCCCAGGCCACCGAGGCCTGGGTACGCATCGAGCGCATTTACGGCGACCTCGCCCGCTTTTGATTTTTCCTGGAGTCTCCTGATGAACAAAAAACATGGCATGGCGCTCGCCGTCGCCCTGGGCCTGATGCTATCGGGCCTCGCCCACGCCGAGGAAGAAGAAGGCAAGCTCGAACTCACCGAGCAGCAGATTCAAGCCGCCGGCATCCAGTTGGCCCAGGCGCAACCGCGCGCCATCAGCACTGTGCTGACGCTGCCGGGCGAGGTGCGTTTTGATGAAGACCGCACCTCCCACATCGTGCCCCGCGCAGCGGGTGTGGTGGAGGCGGTGAAGGTCAACCTGGGCCAGTCGGTGAAGAAGGGCGAACTGTTGGCGGTGATCGCCAGCCAGCAGATTTCCGACCAGCGCAGCGAACTGGCCGCTAGCGAGCGTCGGGTCGAACTGGCGCGCACTACCTTCCAGCGCGAGCGTCAGTTGTGGCAGGACAAAATCTCTGCCGAACAGGATTACCTGCTGGCGCGGCAAACCCTGCAAGAAGCCGAAATCGCCCTGAACAATGCGCGGCAAAAGATGACCGCCCTCAGTGGCAGCGCCGTATTGGCCGGCGGCAATCGTTATGAACTGCGGGCGCCCTTCGCCGGTGTGGTGGTGGAAAAACACCTGGGGGTGGGCGAGGTGGTCAGTGAAACCAGCAATGCCTTCACCCTTTCGGACCTGTCCCAGGTGTGGGTCACCTTCGGCGTATTTCCCAAGGACTTGAACAAGGTGCGCGTGGGCAAACCGGTGAAAGTCAGCTCGACGGAAATGGGCACCGAAGTGTTGGGCACCGTGGCCTATGTGGGCAACTTGCTCGGCGAGCAGACGCGCACTGCCACCGTGCGCGTGACGGTGCCCAACCCCGACGACGCCTGGCGCCCGGGCTTGTTCGTGGCCGTGCAAGTGGCCACCGATACCTACCAGGCCAAGGTGACCGTGCCGCAAGCCGCGATCCAGACCGTCGAGGACAAACCCTCGGTGTTTGTGCGCACCGCAGATGGTTTTATCACCCGCCATCTTGAACTGGGCGTCAGTGAAAACGGCTACGTCGAAGTGCGTAAAGGCCTGGAGGCCGGCGCGCAGGTGGCGACGGCTGGCAGCTTCATCCTCAAGTCCGAACTGGGCAAAGGCTCGGCCGAACACGCCCATTGATCCTGCGAGTGATTCCCCATGTTTGAACGCCTTATCCAATTCGCCATCGAGCAGCGCATTGTCGTGCTGTTGGCAGTGCTGTTGATGGCCGGTGTCGGCATCGCCAGCTATCAGAAACTGCCCATCGACGCGGTGCCTGATATTACCAACGTGCAGGTGCAGATCAACTCGGCGGCGGCCGGTTTTTCGCCGCTGGAGACCGAGCAGCGCATCACCTTTCCCATCGAAACCGCCATGGCCGGCCTGCCGGGCCTGCAGCAGACGCGTTCGTTGTCGCGTTCCGGCTTGTCCCAAGTCACGGTGATTTTCAAGGACGGCACCGACCTGTTCTTTGCCCGCCAATTGGTCAACGAACGCCTGCAAGTGGCCCGTGAGCAATTGCCCGACGGCATCGAAACCGCGATGGGGCCGATTTCCACCGGCCTTGGGGAAATTTTCCTGTGGACCGTCGAAGCCGAGGACGGTGCGCGCAAAGAGGACGGTACGCCCTACACACCCACCGACTTGCGGGTGATCCAGGACTGGATCATCAAACCGCAGTTGCGCAACGTGCCCGGCGTGGCCGAGATCAATACCATCGGCGGCTTCGCCAAGGAATACCAGATTGCGCCAGACCCCAAGCGCCTGGCGGCTTACAACCTGACCCTCAACGATCTGGTCACCGCGCTGGAGCGTAACAACGCCAACGTCGGCGCCGGCTATATCGAGCGTAGCGGCGAGCAATTGTTGATCCGTGCGCCGGGCCAGGTGGCGTCTGTCGACGACATCGCCAACATTGTCATCACCACCTCGGACGGCACGCCGATCCGCGTGCGCAATGTGGCCCAGGTCGACATTGGCCGTGAGCTGCGTACCGGTGCCGCCACCGAAAATGGCCGTGAAGTGGTGCTGGGCACGGTGTTCATGTTGATCGGTGAGAACAGCCGCAGCGTGTCCCAGGCGGTGGCGAAAAAGCTTGAGGAGATCAACCGCTCGCTGCCCGACGGCGTGGTAGCGGTCACCGTCTACGACCGCACCAACCTGGTGGAAAAAGCCATCGCCACGGTGAAGAAAAACCTCTTCGAAGGTGCGTTGCTGGTGGTGGCGGTGTTGTTCCTGTTCCTGGGCAATATCCGTGCGGCGCTGATCACGGCGATGGTGATTCCGCTGGCGATGCTGTTCACCTTTACCGGCATGTTCACCAACAAAGTCAGCGCCAACCTGATGAGCTTGGGTGCGCTGGACTTCGGCATTATCGTTGACGGTGCGGTGGTAATCGTCGAGAACGCCATCCGCCGCCTGGCCCATGCGCAGCACCGTCATGGCCGGTTGCTGACCCGCAGCGAGCGCCTGCACGAAGTATTTGCCGCCGCCAAGGAGGCGCGACGCGCGCTGATCTTCGGGCAGTTGATCATCATGGTGGTGTACCTGCCGATTTTCGCCCTCACGGGCGTGGCCGGGAAGATGTTCCACCCCATGGCATTCACGGTGGTGATTGCCTTGCTCGGCGCGATGATTTTGTCGGTGACCTTCGTACCGGCGGCGATTGCGTTGTTCGTCACCGGCAAGGTCAAGGAAGAAGAAAACTTCGTCATGCGCAGTGCGCGCCGGGTGTTTGACCCGGTGCTCAACTGGGTGATGGTGCGTCGGCCCCTGGTGTTCGGCCTGGCCGCTTTGACCATCGTCGTTTCGGGCCTGGTTGCCAGCCGCATGGGCAGTGAATTTATCCCCAGCCTCAGCGAGGGCGACTTTGCCCAACAGGCGCTGCGTGTGCCCGGCACCAGCCTGACCCAATCGGTACAGATGCAGCAGCAACTGGAAAAAACCTTGCTGGCCCAAGTGCCGGAAATCGAGCGGGTGTTTGCGCGCACTGGTACGGCAGAAATCGCCTCCGACCCGATGCCGCCGAATATCTCCGACAGCTATGTGATGCTCAAACCCAAGGACCAATGGCCAGACCCGAAGAAGTCCCGCGAGGCAATCATCGCCGATATCCAACGGGCCAGCGCGATTGTGCCAGGCAGCGTGTATG
Organism: Pseudomonas sp. L13; assembly: GCF_009935965.1. Classification (NCBI taxonomy): domain Bacteria; kingdom Pseudomonadati; phylum Pseudomonadota; class Gammaproteobacteria; order Pseudomonadales; family Pseudomonadaceae; genus Pseudomonas; species Pseudomonas sp. L13. The sequence continues at coordinate 58,963 of NZ_QODJ01000021.1, read as the reverse complement.
AGCTGTCGCAGCCGATCCAGTTGCGCTTCAACGAGCTGATTTCCGGAGTGCGCAGCGATGTGGCGGTGAAGGTGTTCGGTGATGATATGGCGGTGCTCAACCAGACAGCCGGGGAAATCGCCGAGACTTTGCAGAAGCTCAACGGCGCCTCGGAAGTGAAGGTGGAACAGACCTCAGGCCTGCCGGTGCTGACCATCAATATCGACCGCGACAAGGCCGCTCGCTTTGGCCTGAATGTGGGCGATGTGCAGGACACCATCGCCGTCGCGGTCGGTGGGCGCCAGGCGGGTACGTTGTACGAGGGCGATCGGCGTTTTGACATGGTGGTGCGCTTGTCCGACACGTTGCGCACCGATATCGACGGCTTGTCACGCCTGTTGATCCCGGTGCCGGCGCTGGCGAGTAGTACCTCGGGGCAGTTGGGCTTTATCGCCTTGTCACAGGTTGCCAGCCTCGACCTGGTGCTGGGCCCCAACCAGGTCAGCCGCGAGAACGGCAAGCGCCTGGTGATCGTCAGCGCCAACGTGCGTGGGCGCGATATCGGCTCGTTTGTCGAAGAGGCCGAGGCCGCCATCGCCACCCAGGTGAAAGTCCCCGCCGGTTACTGGACCACTTGGGGCGGCCAGTTTGAACAGTTGAAGGAGGCTTCTGACCGCTTGCGCATCGTGGTGCCGGTGGCGTTGCTGCTGGTGTTTGGCTTGCTGTTCATGATGTTCAACAACCTCAAGGACGGCCTGCTGGTGTTTACCGGCATCCCCTTCGCGCTGACTGGCGGGATCATGGCCTTGTGGTTGCGCGATATTCCGCTGTCGATTTCGGCGGGGGTAGGTTTTATCGCGTTGTCAGGTGTGGCGGTGCTCAACGGCCTGGTGATGATTGCCTTCATCCGAAACCTGCGCGAGGAAGGCCGCTCGTTATCGGTGGCGATCCACGAAGGCGCGTTGACCCGTCTGCGCCCGGTGTTGATGACCGCGCTGGTGGCGTCCCTAGGGTTTATCCCCATGGCCCTCGCCACCGGCACCGGCGCCGAAGTCCAGCGCCCATTGGCGACAGTGGTGATTGGCGGGATTATTTCCTCGACCTTGCTGACATTGCTGGTGCTGCCGGCGTTGTATCAGTGGGCCCATCGCCGCGATGAAGAGACCGCCTGACAACCGTGAAAACGCCGCAATGTGCGGGCTTACCCTCTGTAGGAGCGAGCTTGCTCGCGAAAAAACCTAGGCGCCGCGTTTATTCAGGAAACACGCGTTATCGTTGACGTTTTTCGCGAGCAAGCTCGCTCCTACATTGGACCTAGGCTGGCTTCGAAGGAAACACCAGGCTGAACCGCGTAAAACGTCCAGCCTGGCTGGTGACATGAGCGTGCCCCTGATGCAAATGCATGATCGACTTCACAATGGCCAACCCCAACCCGGTACCGCCCTCGGCACGGGTACGGCTGCTGTCGGCGCGGTAGAAGCGTTCGAACAAATGCGGCAGGTGGTGGGCTTCAATGCCTCGCCCCGGGTTGCCTACCGACAGCGATACACTCTGCTCGTAGGTCTCCACCAACAGCAACACGGTGGCGGCCTCGGGTGTGTGGCGAATGGCATTGGAGAGCAAATTGGAAATCGCCCGCTGGATCATCAGCCGGTCGCCCGTCACCCAGGCATCGCCGCGCAGGCTCAGGGTGACGTGTTTGTCTTCGGCACTCAGGGCAAACAATTCCATCACGCGCTGGGCTTCCTGCGCCAGGGACACCTCGGTGAATGAGGCCCGCGCCGCCGGGTGGCTGACCTGCGCCAGAAACAGCATGTCGCTGACAATCCGCGCCAGGCGTTCGAGCTCTTCGGTGTTGGACTCCAGCACCGCCTTGTATTCCTGCGGCGGGCGTTGGCGCGACAGGGTCAACTGGGCCTTGCCCATCAGGTTGGTCAAGGGCGCACGCAGCTCGTGGGCCAGGTCATCGGAGAACTGCGAGAGTTGCTGCACCCCGGCATCCAGGCGGTCGAGCATCACGTTGATGCCGTGGGCCAGTTCACCCAGTTCGTGGGGCAGGTTGTCTACGGATAAGCGATGGGTGAGGTCTTGGGTGGTGACTTTCGCCGCCACCTGGCTGAACTGCTTCAACGGCGCCAGGCCGCGTTGCACCAGCCACCAGGCGCCCATGCCAATCAGTATCAACAGCAGCGGCAGCGCAATCAGCGTGGCACGCAGGTAGGCACTGAGCAGCGCCTGGTCGTCCATGCGGTCCAGGGACAGCAGCACCCGCACGCGCTCACCGCTGGCCAGGCGCATCAGGCTGGAGGCACTGAGTATCTGGTTGCCGTAGCTGTCGACCCAATTGAGGTAGCCCAGGGTTTCCCGTGGCTTGAAGTCGGTGAGCAGTGGTTCCTGAGGCTTGCTGCCGACGTTCAGCAGTACGCTGTTATCGGGGGCGGTGCCGACAATGGTCAGGTGGAAATTGTCGTGGCCCATCACCAGGTCCATCAGCGAGTGCGGGCGGGCGCGAATACCATGGGCGTCCAGGCCCAGGGCCAGGCTGTGCTGGATCTGCTCCATCTTGCTTTCCAGGTTCTTGCGCGCTAGTTTTTCCAGCTCATGGGTGAGGGCCAGGTAGGCCAGGGTTGCCAGCAGCAGCACCAGGCCCGCGCCCATCAGGCTGACCGTCAGGCCCAGGCGCATCGACAGGCTGCCGGTCTTCATGGGCGCGCTTCCAGCACGTAGCCCACGCCACGAATGGTGTGGATCAGCTTGACCTCGCTCTGGTCATCCACCTTGGCGCGCAGGCGGCTGATGGAGACTTCCACCACATTGGTGTCGCAGTCGAAATTCATGTCCCACACCAGGGAAATAATCTGCGTGCGGGTCAGCACTTCGCCGGCCTGGCGCATCAGCACTTGCAGCAGGGCGAACTCCTTAGTGGTCAGGTCGATGCGCCGCGCGCCGCGATAAGCGCGGTGGCGGCGCGGGTCCAATTCCAGGTCCGAGACGCGGAACACTTCCGGCTGTGGAATGTGCTCGCTGCGGCGCATCAGGGTGCGCACCCGGGCCAGCAGTTCGGGAAACTCGAACGGCTTGACCAGGTAGTCGTCGGCGCCCATGTCCAGGCCCTTGATCTTGTCAGCCAGCCGGCCACGGGCGGTGAGCATCATCACGCGCTGGGTGCCATTGCGGCGCAATTCTTCCAGCACTTGCCAGCCATCCTTGCCCGGCAGGTTGACGTCCAGAATCACCAGTTCATAGGCGTGTTGCCCGGCCAGGTGCAGGCCGTCAATGCCATTGGCGGCGCAGTCGACCACATAGCCACTTTCGTTCAGGCCCTGTTGCAGGTAGTCGGCGGTTTTCTGCTCGTCTTCAACCACAAGAATACGCATGGGGGTTACCTCTTGAATTAGGGGAGAGAAGGCGCCCATGTCCCTATGGCGGCGGTTATCGGAGTAGGAAAAGTCTGAAGGCTAAAGTAGCTTCAGGGTCAACTGCGACCATCGGCCGCATGGAGCCGCAGGCAAAAAAAACGCCCCAAGCGGGGCGTTAAAAATTCATCTCTTTCCAAAGGAGCTACACAAAAGCTTCAGAGATGAATGTGCTCGGTGAATAAGTTGAAGCGAGTATAGAAAGTTCCACTTAACGAGAAGCTGAGGCCAATATTACAATTTTGATAACCAACAATTTGTGAACAGATGTTAGTTAATCGCGAGCGAATGTAAGGGTTACAGCGCGACCAATGGGTATTCGGCAATCAGACGGACTTCTTCCAGGTCTGACTCAAACGCACTGGAGCGCACGGTGGCTTGGCGCAAGCGCAGGGACAAATCCTTCAAGCGCCCACTTTGCACCACGTACTTGGCCTCGATATCCCGTTCCCAGCGGCGTTGATCGGTCAAGGGGTTGCCCGCTGCATCGCGGCGCATATACACGGCATTGGCGTTGCTGTAGTCGGCGCCGGTGCCTTTGCCGTAGCGGGTCATGAACGACAGGCCGGGAATGCCGAACGCCTGCATGTCCAGGTCGTAGCGCAGCATCCATGAGCGCTCCTTGGGCGCGTTGAAGTCGCTGTACTGGATCGAGTTATTGAGAAAGATCGAGTCTGACTGGCGCAGGTAGTCGAAATCATCGTCACCGTTGTTACGCTGGTGCGACACGGCCACGCTGTGGGCACCGACCTTGACCCCGAGCCTGGCGCTCCAGATGTTGTTGTCGAACTCACCGAGCCGTTTCTGACCTTCGTCCACCGCCTTGTAGTAATTGAAATCGCCGAACAGCGACACGTCGTCGCTCAGCGCATAATTGGCATTGCTGCCGAAGTAGTACTGATCCCATGCGTCCTTCAGGCGGCTGCTGTAGAGGCTAAAGCCCAGATGACTGTTGAGTTGGTAGTCACCGCCGAAGTAGGCGATCCAAGGCGAGTCGACCCTGCCCGCATAGAAGGTGGAAAAACCTTTGTTCATGCCGCTTTCACTGGGTTGGCTCATGCCGCTCAGGCGCCCGCCTTGCAGGCTCAAGCCTTCCAGGCTGGTGTTTTGCAGGGTGACGCCGTGAAAACTCTCGGGTAACAGGCGAGAGTCGCCGTAGGCCACCACGGGTGTGAGCGGGAACACGTCGCCGGCCTTGATTACCGTGTCCAGCACGCGTAGTTTCGCCGCGCCGCCGACTTTGCTGTAGCTGTTTTCCGGCTGGTTGTCGCTGTTTACCGGCAGCACGCCGAACGAGCCTTTGCCGCCGCTGCGGCCGCTGCCCGAATCAAGGGTAAGGCCGTACATGGCGAACGCGTCCAGGCCAAAACCCACGGTGCCCTGGGTAAAACCGGATTCGAATTTGCCGATAAAGCCCTGGGCCCAGGCTTCGGAATAACCATTGCCGGTGGGGCTGGACTGGCCTTTGCGGTCATCGCGGTTGAAGTAGAAATTGCGCGCCAGCACGTTGATGCGGCTGCCCTCGATAAAACCCTCGGGCTTGTCCTCCACCGCCATGGCGGCCATGGGCAGTGCAGCCATCAGTGAAAAGGGAAGGGTGTAATGACGAATGCTCATGATGCGCTCCTCGGTGATGGCAGTTATCGGCTCTTATAGAGGCGGGCGTTCTTATTGATATGGCCCTGGCTGATAGTTGCAAACGGTGGGTAACAGCTGCATGGCGCGAAGATTACAATTCTGGAAACTAACGGCCATCTAACAAATAAGTAATGTTCTGGTGAACCTGGCGTCAGGGTTCGCTGGTTACTCTCGACACTGAACTTTCCAGTCGAGGAACCTGTGATGAACTTTTATAAATTAGGCTTGGGTGTGTTAACCGTAGTCTTATCATTTGGCGCACTGGCCGAAGGGGGAGGGGATCGTACTTTTGCCCTGATGATGGAGCGCAATGAGAAAGCCATGGCCGCCTACGCGATCAAAAAAGGCAAGCCGGTGCCTGAGGTCCAGGCTTACCGCTATGGCATGGACCTGGACATTGCCAAGGTCGTCAACGTGACGCCGCCGATCCGCTCGTGCAACGCCGTGCCGTCGCGCATGACCTACGAAGACTCCAGCGGCAAGCTCAATACCCTGGAATATCAGGTCATGGGCGTATGCCGTAACAATGGTGGTTGAAAATATAGTTGGGCCCAGGGCTCAAGCGCTCTTCAGAAAACCCCGGCAGCGCCGATGCAAGTGAGTACACCCACCTCATTTGCCTAACGGTGCCCCATGTTCAATACCCGCCTGAAGCAAGAGCTGACCGCTCTGCGCGAAGAATTGTCGAGCTTGCTCCAGGTGAAAGAGAGCCTGGAAAGCGAAATGCTCTGCCTGACACTGGACCCAGAAGGCCGTGTGGAGTGGGCCAATGCCAACTTCCTGCAGGAACTGGTCTACTCGCTCGGCGAGATTGTCGGGCGCGCGATCGAAGACCTGGTGCCGGCTCATGTGCGTCAGGACGAGTTCCAGCTGCGTTTCAAGCACGCGCTGGCCCGCGGCGAACACTTTGCCGGCGCCGTGCGCCTGATGCGTGGCAATGGCAAGGAAGCCTGGTTGCGCTCAATCGTGCAGCCGGTGCGCAGCTCTGAAGGGCGCATCAAGCAGTTTTCGATGTTCTCCAGCGACCTTACCCGCACCATCGAGAGTTCGCGTGAACATCAAAACCTGATCACCGCGCTGATGCGTTCCACCGCGTTGATCGAGTTCGACCTGGACGGGCATGTACTCACCGCCAATGACCGTTTCCTCGGCGCCATGGGTTACAGCCTGGCGCAGATCGTAGGTAAGCATCACCGTATGTTCTGTGAACCGCAGGAATACAACAGTACCGAATACCAACAGTTCTGGAAGCGCCTGAACGCCGGCGAGTTCGTCGCCGCGCGCTTCAAGCGTGTGGACAGCCATGGCCGCCTGGTATGGTTGGAGGCCACCTACAACCCGGTGCTGGACGCCAATGAGCGGCTGTACAAAGTGGTCAAGTTCGCCACGGTCATTACCGACCAGGTCAATCGCGAGCAGGCAGTGGCCGAGGCCGCCAATATCGCCTACAGCACCTCGTTGCAAACCGACGACAGCGCCCAGCGCGGCACCACCGTGGTCACCCAGGCCGTGGACGTGATGCGCGACCTGGCCCAGCACATGCAACAGGCCGGTGAAGGTATCGAGGCATTGAATGCCCAGTCCCAAGTGATTGGTAGCATCGTCAAGACCATCAGCGGCATTGCCGAGCAAACCAACCTGCTGGCCCTCAACGCCGCCATCGAAGCGGCGCGTGCCGGTGAACAGGGGCGTGGCTTTGCGGTGGTGGCCGATGAAGTACGGCAACTGGCGTCACGCACCAGCAAGGCGACCGAGGAAATTGTCGGTGTGGTGCGCCAGAACCAGGACATGGCCCGCGACGCAGTGGCCTTGATGGCCGGCGGTCGTGCGCAAGCCGAGCAGGGCCTGGCCCTGGCGGCGGAGGCGGGTACCGTGATCGTCGAGATTCAAGACGGTGCGCAAAAAGTGGTGAGTGCGGTCGGGCAGTTTGCCAATCAGCTGTCGAGCTGACCTGTGGGGCTTGTGCTTGAGGTATCTTAGGTCTTTTCTCGCTTGCAGAGCTGATCGACCATGAGCCCTACGTTCCTTCGCCCCGTCCCCCTGTCCAAGGCTTACCGTTTGCTTAACCACGGTCCGACCGTGTTGGTGAGCGCAGCCCACAACGGCCAGCGCAATATCATGGCCGCTGCCTGGGCCATGCCGCTGGATTTCGAACCACCGAAAGTCGCGGTGGTGCTCGACAAGGCCACCTGGACCCGCCAGCTACTGGAAGGCGCTGGCACCTTTGTGTTGCAGGTGCCTTGTGTTGCGCAGGCTGATCTGGTGCAGACGGTGGGCAATACCCGCGGCGTTGAAACCGACAAATTCGCAGCCTACGGCTTGCACAGCTTCAGCGGTGAGCACACCGAGGCGCCGATGTTGGAAGGCTGTGTGGCCTGGTTGGAGTGCCGCCTGCTGCCTGAGCCGCATAATCAGCAGGCCTATGACCTGTTCCTGGGCGAAGTGGTCGCGGCCTATGCTGATGAGCGGGTATTCAGTGAGGGCCACTGGCATTTTGAAGGGCATGATGAACTGCGCACGTTGCACCATGTGGCGGGTGGGAATTTTCTGGCCATTGGCCAACCGATTGTCGGGCGCCAGCTCTGACTGAGGCGGTAGGCCACGAAGATCAAATGTGGGAGCTGGCTTGCCTGCGAAGACGGCCTGACAGTCGACGCAGTTATACCGAGTACATATCCATTCCTGCGGTAACGGCCACTTAGGGTTCCGCTTTTACAGCGGGTCACTTTTGGAAGGACCCAAAAGTAACCAAAAGGTCCTCGCCCCACCACTCGGCACCTCGCTTAGGCTCGGTGTGCCCGTAATCCGCCAGGGATTTGGGGGGTAAACCGGCATCCCTGCCGGTTTACCCCCCAAATCCCTGTCGAATTCCGGCCAGCGTGGTTTGACGGGGCGCCTAAGATCAAGAGCGGCTCGCTTCGCATCGTGGTTACAGGCAAGCCAGCCACATGGGTTTTGTAGTGTTTTCAGGTACGCGGCATGCACTCGATGGTGCGGTTTACCACGGTCTTGGCCATCTCCAGCAAATGCCATGCGGCATGGATTCGGGCGCGGTCGTGGGGTTGCAGGTGATCGCAACAGTCCCACACCGTGGCCGATGCGCTGTTGATCAGATGGGAAATGTAGAGTTGGGCGTCTTCGAAGCTGAGTTCTTCATTGACGACGAGGCAATCCATGGGTGGATCGGGAAGTGCTTTGGTCATGGTGTAACTCCTATTGAGCAAGGGAGCGACCACTCACGCTGCTAAACGTAAGGTGGCAGCTGTACGCGGGTTAGCAGACCGGTCAATAGGAAAACCGGCGCACCCGAAAGTGCCCCGCGCACAGCCACCATAAACGTATAGGTGAACCTGTGCCTATTGAGTTCGGGCTGCTAAACCCGATCACTGAAAAAGCAGTGACGGACCGAAGACTAGCCATCGATTCCAACAGGCACAAGGCGGCAGGGATTGTCTCGGAAACGTCCTGCAATTTAAAGGGATACGGCTTGCTGGCCCTTTACAAACCATGACCAAATGCCAGCAGCTTGGGAGCTTTTGTAGGAGCGAGCTTGCTCGCGAAAAACTCACCGGCGCCGCGTTCATTCAGGAAACCCGCGTTATCGTTGACGCATTTCGCGAGCAAGCTCGCTCCTACAGTCTCCACGCATTTCAGCGTCCGAGCATCTTCACCCAACGCGACGGCGGCATGCCGTAGGTGCTGCGAAATTGGCGGGTCATGTGGCTTTGGTCGGTGAAGCCTGCGGTCATTGCCGCATCCACCAACGATTGGCCTTGGGCCAATAAATGGCGCACCAGGTCCAGCCGGCGCATGGTCAGGTAGCGGTAGGGGCTGGTGCCGAACAACACGCGAAAATCCCGCGATAACGCCCAGCGGTCGCGGCCGGCGTGGTCGGCAATTTCATCCAGGGTGATGCTGCGGCCCAGGGCGCTGTGGATGAATTCACGGGCGCGTTCGGCCGCAATGTAGTCGAATGATTTACGGCGGATGATGGCCCCGGACGCGTCGCTCAGCGCGTGGGCCAGGTCGAACAGGGCGTCTTGCTCTTGCATCGGGTCTATCGGGCAATCCAGGCTTTGCAGCAACACTTCGCTGGCGCGGTGCAGCCGTGGGTCGGTGGACAAGCCGCCGGGGATAAACGGCAACGGCTGCCCACCGAGGATCTGCTGGATCAGCGCCGGCTCCACATAAATCATCCGGTACTTGAAACCTTCGTCGCTGCCGGCGCGGCCGTCATGGGTTTCATCCGGGTGGATCACCATGGTGGTGCCAGGCAGGCTGTGGGTGGTGCCGCCGCGGTAATGAAAACTCTGCACGCCGAACAACGTGCGCCCGATGGCGTAGGTGTCATGGCGGTGGGGGTCGAAGGCGAAGCCGGCAAAGTACGCCTCGATACGGTCCAGGCCGCTGGCGTGGGGCGCGCGGTGCAGCCAGTCGAGGGAGTGCGTGGGATTGCCCATGGTGACTTGTCACAAAAGGAGGTGGAAACACGTTAACTGAGTCTGCACCGGTTGTCTGCCGGGGTCTTGTACGATTGTGCAGGTGCCAATGCACATCGGGTAGCGAATCGCTGACCGCCCGTGGTAAGAAGCCTTACTTTCAACAGTGAGGCCGGTTATGAGCAAGGTGCGGGTAGGTATTATTTTTGGTGGCCGTTCGGCTGAGCATGAGGTCTCGCTGCAATCGGCGCGCAACATTGTCGATGCCCTTGATCGCTCACGTTTCGAGCCGGTTTTGATCGGTATCGACAAGGCCGGCCACTGGCACCTCAATGACACCTCGAACTTCCTGCTCAACCAGGAAAACCCGGCGCTCATCGCGCTCAACCAGTCCAACCGTGAATTGGCCGTGGTGCCCGGCAAGGCCAGCCAGCAAGTGGTGGAAACCTCCGGTCAGGGCGTGCTGGCACACATCGACGTAATTTTCCCGATTGTCCACGGCACCCTCGGTGAAGACGGTTGCCTGCAAGGCTTGCTGCGCATGGCGGACTTGCCCTTCGTCGGCTCCGACGTGCTCGGCTCGGCGGTGTGCATGGACAAAGACATCAGCAAGCGCCTGCTGCGTGACGCGGGTATTGCGGTCACGCCGTTCATCACCCTCACGCGAAGTAACGCCGTGCGAACCTCGTTCGAAACGGCCGCTGGCAAGCTCGGTGTGCCGATGTTCGTCAAGCCCGCCAACCAGGGTTCGTCGGTGGGGGTGAGCAAAGTCAGTGACGAAACCGAATACCGCGCTGCCGTTGAACTGGCGTTGGGGTTTGATGAGAAAGTGCTGGTGGAGTCCGCCGTCCAGGGCCGCGAAATCGAATGCGCCGTGTTGGGTAATGACCAGCCCATCGCCAGCGGCTGTGGCGAGATCGTGGTGAGCAGCGGTTTCTATTCCTACGACAGCAAATACATCGACGGCCAGGCCGCCCAGGTGGTGGTGCCAGCGGCGATCAGTCATGAAGCCAGCGAACGGATTCGCAGCCTGGCCATCGAGGCGTTTGAAGTGTTGGGCTGCGCCGGGTTGGCGCGGGTGGATGTGTTCCTGACGCAGGACGGTGAAGTGCTGATCAACGAGATCAACTCACTGCCCGGTTTTACCCGCATCAGTATGTACCCCAAGCTGTGGCAGGCGGCAGGCATGAGCTACAGCGAGCTGGTCAGCCGGTTGATCGAGCTGGCGTTGGAGCGGCATGCGTGGCGCAAGGGGTTGAAGATCAGCCGCCAGTGATTGGCCCGAACCAGTAACGCCATCAGGCGTTACTGAGCACTTCGCGAAAAACGTCCGGCCTTATGGCCGCAATATGCAGTAGCGAGCGTGCTGCTCCGGAAGGTGCGCGACGCCCTTGCTCCCATTCTTGAAGGGTTCTTACTGACACGCCCAGAAGCTCGGCAAATTTGGGTTGTGAGAGCCCTGTTTTGCTTCTTGCTTCGGCAGCTTGAGTGACCTCAACGTGCTGCACGGCACCGTAACGTCCCGCTTTGACATCCTGAATGGCTGTCAGTAGTTCTTCGCCTATATTGCGTTTGGCGTCACGTTCCTTCAGTTCTTTATCAGTGAGTGGCATGGTTCATTTCCTTTGCGATTTTGTACAGGATATGTGCCGGAATATTCTCCGTGGCGCTCTTGCCATAAATCAGCAGGGCGACTATCGCGCCGCATTCCAGTTGTGTGGTGTAGATAACCCGCACTGATCCACTTTTACCCCGGCCCTCCATGCTCCAGCGTATCTTTCGGCAGCCACCTGAGCGCGGAATAACATTCCCAGCGTCAGGATGGCTGGCAAGAAACGCCATGAAAATACCTTTTTCCTCTTCAGTCCAATAGTCAGGCCATAGTCTGTTGAATAAAGGCGACTCTATGATGGTTAACACGCGAAATTCTACGTCCTTGACGTAGCCTCTGGCAAGAAAGGGCGGGCCAGAAAATCGCAGGTGAGAAGGCGCTCCTCAAGAGGGTTTTTATCGCAAAAAATGACATGGCACTTTGATTTTTGGCGATAGGCAGGGGACCTGAGAAGTTAGTTTGTAGGCCTTTTTTTATTGGCCTGTACGAGCAATCCACGAATAGATCAATGTCTTCGGCTCCTGCAAGTGATGCGTCCTCCTGCGATAGCTGGCAAACGTCGGCGACGTGCAATAAGTGCACACGTCACTCACCTCGATCTGCTCGCGCTTGACCCCCGCCGCTTGCAGCAACTGCAGCCCATACCCGCTCAAGTCAAACCAGGCACTTCCCGCTTGCCTGGCGTGGGGCGGTGTAATGTGCGGAGCTTGCAGCGGTATCGGTTGCTCAATGCTCCAGGGCGCCTGGCTGTCCTCCCATAGGTGGCCTTGATCCGCTTGGAACTGGGCAATGAACGTTTCACTCACCTCATAGCAGCAAGGCTTGATCGACGGCCCAATTGCCACCCGCAACTGGTCCGCGCTAATGCCTTCATCGATAAAACGCTGCACGGCATTGCCGATAATCCCGCGTTGCAGGCCCTTCCAGCCGCCATGAATGGCGGCCACTAAATCACCGCCTGCGATCAGGATGGGCAAACAGTCGGCCGTGATGACCGCAATTGGCTGCCGGCTCCGGGTGAACACCCCGTCCGCCTCAACCGTATTAGTCACTTGGCCCGACTGCCATTCAATCACCGACGCGCTGTGCACCTGCTTGCAGATGAACACATCATCAGGTCGCAGCAGGTCATCAATCGAACAAAAACCGTGATCGACGCCGGGTAGGGCGCCGAGGTTGTGGGCTGTGTGCACCGTGCATTCTCCGTTGATCAAAACCCCTTAGTCACCCAACGCCTCACCTTCACGCCGAGGGTCAGCACCGCCACTGAGCGTCACCTTGCCCTGGGCATCCCGTGTGCGCAGGATGGCTTGCACGCCGCTGGTCATCTCGATCTCGCTCAGGGCGTGGCCCTTGTCCTTGAGCGTCTGTTTCAGCGCCGGGCTGAACAGCCCTGCTTCCAGCTCGGTAGCACCATTGCGACTGCCGAAGTTGGGCAGGCTGATGGCTGCCTGCGGGTCGAGCTTCCAGTCGAGCATGGCGACCAGGGATTTACTCACGTACTCGATGATTTGCGAGCCGCCGGGGGAGCCGACGGTGGCCAGCAGCTCGCCCGTGTTGCGGTCGAACACCAAGGTCGGCGCCATGGCCGAGCGCGGGCGCTTGCCGGGTTGCACGCGGTTGGCCACAGGCTGGCCGTTTTCTTCGGGGATGAATGAGAAGTCGGTCATCTGGTTGTTGAGCAAAAAGCCCTGGACCATCACATGGGAGCCGAATGCCGCTTCCACCGTGGTGGTCATCGACACGGCGCCGCCCTGGTCGTCCACCGCCACCACTTGGGAGGTAGAGATGCGCAGCGGCGAGCGGTCTGGTGCATACGCCATCTGAATACCGGCAGGTTGCCCCGGCTTGGCGATGCCCATGCTGCGCTCGCCGATCAGCGTGGCGCGTTGTGCCAGGTAACCTGGTGCGACAAGACCGGCAACCGGGACGGGGGTGAAGTCTGCATCGGCCACGTACAGCGCGCGGTCGGCAAAGGCCAGGCGCCCGGCTTCGGCGAGCAGGTGCACGGCCTCGGGTGTCGGTTCAAACCCGGCCGGCGAAGCACTCTTGACCGGTGTCATCGGGGCGATGGCCAGGCGCGGGTCGCGGGTTTCCAGGGCCTGCAGTGTGCCGAGGATCTGCGCCACGGCTATCCCGCCCGAGGACGGCGGTGGCATGCCGCAGACCTTCCATTGTTTGTAGTCGGTGCACAGCGGTGCGCGTTGCTTGGCGGCGTAGCCCTTGAGGTCGGCCTGGGACAAGCTGCCGGCATTGCGGTGGCCCTGCACCTTGCGTGCGATCTCATCGGCAATCGGGCCTTGGTACAGTGCGTCCGGCCCTTCCTTGGCGATGCGCTTGAACACCGCGGCCAGTGCCGGGTTTTTCAACAGTGTACCGGTGGCTTTTGGCGAGCCATCGGCATTCAGGAAGTACGCCGCCATGTCGGGCGATTGCGCGATAAAGCGGTCAGCGGCGATCAAGCTGTGCAAGCGCGGGGAAATGGCGAAGCCTTGCTCCGACAGGCGAATCGCCGGTTCAAACAACTTGGCCCATGGCAACTGGCCGTTCTTTTTGTGCGCCATTTCCAGGGCGCGCAATACCCCTGGCGTGCCCACCGAGCGCCCGCCAATCTGCGCATCCGTGAACGCCATCGGCGTACCGTCGGCCTTCAGGAACAGACGCTGTGTCGCGCCGGCCGGGGCAGTTTCGCGGCCGTCGTAAGCCTGCACGTTGCGCCCATCCCACAGCATGATGAATGCACCGCCGCCGATGCCGGAAGACTGTGGTTCCACCAGGGTCAATACCGCTTGCATGGCAATCGCCGCATCAATAGCCGAACCGCCTTGGCGCAGCATTTCACGCCCGGCTTCGGCGGCCAGAGGGTTGGCGGCGGCGGCCATATGGCGCTCGGCGTGGCGGGTGCTCAGGTCGGTGCGGTAGCCCGAGCCCAGCTCCGGGGCCGGTGGCTGTTCATTGACCGGCGTGTGGCAGGCGGCAAGGGCCAGGGTGGCGGCGATGACTGTCAGGCTGCGGCGGGAAATCAAAAACACGCGCTGAACTCCGTTCATGGTGAGAAGGGGCTGTTGTCCTTGGGCTACTGCGTTTTACAGGTAAATCGTGCCTTGCATGTACAGCACGGCCTTGCCGGAAATAATCACCCGGTCACCCTGGTGCTCACAGCGCAACTGGCCCTTACGCTGGCCGCCTTGCTCGGCGCTCAATTGCGATTTGCCCAGGCGTTCGGCCCAGAACGGTGCCAGCGAGGTGTGCGCCGAACCGGTAACCGGGTCTTCATTGACGCCGACATTCGGGCCGAACCAGCGCGAGACAAAATCAAACCGCGTGCTTTTGGCGGTTACCGCAATCCCGCGTTTAGGCAGGCCCTTGAGCCGTGCGAAATCCGGTGTGAGGGCCGCTACCTGCGCTTCATCCTCCACCAGCACGATGTAGTCGTCGGTGCCAAACACCTCGGCGGTTTCAAGCCCCAGGGCGCTCAACATGCCGTGGGGCGGCTCGCAGCGTTCGGGGTTCTTGGCCGGAAAATCCATCGCCAGCTCATCGCCATTGCGCGTTACCCGCAACTCGCCGCTACGGGTGGCAAAGCGCAACACCTGCGGGGCGTCCGCCATCTGATGGATCAACACCCACGCGGCCGCCAACGTGGCATGGCCGCACAGGTCCACCTCCACTTGCGGGGTGAGCCAGCGCAACTCATAGAAGTCGCCACGGGGTACGAAGAACGCGGTTTCCGAAAGATTGTTCTCGGCCGCAATCTGCTGCAGTTGCTCGTCGGGCAGCCACTCAGTGAGTGGGCACACCGCTGCCGGGTTGCCGCCGAAGGGATGGTGGCTGAAAGCGTCGACTTGGTAGATGTCCAGTTGCATCGGGGCACTCCGTGTTGAGGGGAGGCTGGACACTAACAGTGGGGGTGGGGGGCGTCAAAATACAGTTGGGGAGTTTTTTTGCGCGCATAAAAAAACGGCCTACCTTTCGGTAAGCCGTTTTTAGTACTTGGTGGCTACACAGGGACTTGAACCCCGGACCCCAGCATTATGAATGCTATGCTCTAACCAACTGAGCTATGTAGCCAAGTGGCGCGCATTATTCGCTTGGAACGGCAAAGCGTCAAGCGTTTTGTTGAAATTTTTTCTACGCTTTCAACTGTTTAAGCCAAAGCGCTGATTTTGGCGACGGGCGGTGGCGAATGCACCGTGGAGGAGGGGGAGCAGAAGAAGCTCGGTGTCTTTGAAGGTTTACTCGCGGGCCAAGTCCGACAGTGTTGGGCAGATATCCCTGTCGCCCAACGCTTGACCGGCTAATTCAACTTACGGGTGCAGTGGGGTGTGGGTGACGCGCTTGAGCTGTTCGCGTGCCCGTGAAAGGCGCGAGCGCACGGTGCCGATAGGAATGTCCAGTACGTCGGCGGTGTCCTGGTAGCTGCCATCGGTTTCCAGCGAGGCATACAACGTCCTACGCATTTCTGTGGGCAAGTGATCGATCGCGCTCAGGGTATTTTCCAGTCTCCGGTTGACCTCGAATTCCCAGTCCAGGCTGTGGCTTTCTTCATGGCCATGCCACAGCGACTCGTCGAATTCGCAATGGGCGGGCTTGGCATACAGGCGCCGGAAGTGATTGCGGATCAGGTTCTGGGCGATACCGCACATCCAGGTACTCAGCGTCGCGGTACCACTGAAACGCTCGCGATTGCGCCAGGCCTCCAAGTAAGTCAGTTGCAATAGATCATCCGCGTCTTCTGGGTTGAGTACCCGTTTGTGAATAAAGCGCCGGAGTTTTTTCTGTTGGTCGTCTGTCAGATGGAGCATGAATTGAGGCGAACTGCCACCAAGGTGAACTAAGGCTTCAATAGGGATATTCATGATTTTTTCCTTAAGGTAGACGCAGTCGAAAACGTATCGACAGGAACCCGATAGCACTGCCTGTGCCAAACAGAAAAAACCATTTAAGTGGCTGATTTATATATGTAATTTTTTTGAAATAATGCGTTTTTACGCAAGCTTTTGCACGTGGGAAACAGGCGCCTGTGCAAGTCCTTTCAAACTCGCCTGAGTCTCACATTTCAATGGAACCGTATGGGTGGGCCTCACCACACAGGGAAAACACTCTTCCTGAATTGGCCTGTCCATGAAAGTCGAATCTCGCAACGATGTGCAAGCGGTCCAGCGCCCGGATCAACCTGTTATCCACACTACCTCCGTGCCTGCACCTGCGAAGGGTGTCGACGAACTGGCCCATCTGTTCAATCAGGAAGTGGAGCTCAACAAGCTTCCGCTGGCCCATCGGCAGATGGGCGTGCGCGTGCCTGCGGCTGAAAAGCTGGTGGAGCTTTATGACCAATTGGGCCATCCGGCTCAAGCGAGCATGGCTTCGGTTTCGCGCCGAATCAGGATGCAGTTGCTGCAAAGCGCCAGTGTGGAAAAGCTGCTCGACATTGCGGGCGGCGACCCGGCGCGTGCGTTCGTGGTGCTCAAGCACCTGGCGAACGAGGCCGATACTGAAATCCGTAAATCCGAGGCTGCCTTGGCGCGTTCAGCGATTGCCAAGCTGGAGGCTCGTTTCAAGGGGCAAATCCAGGCCGGCCTAAATATCGCCGTGGCATTGCAAGCGGCCTGCGCGGACCCCGAGGAACGCCAGGCGCTACGTTCGCTCTACTACGCCAGCGTGGTCACGCGCCAATCCCTGGCAACAATGATGCAGGCCTTGCTGGGTGTATACGGCGGTGATGGGTTTCAAGAAGGGCTTAACGTGATGCGTAAAGCCCTGGCAGACGATATTGCCGCCTTGGTGTCCTCGATGCCTACACCATTGCTGCGCTCCTTGCTGGTGGGGCTGCGAAGCTGCGGGCAGTTGAGCGCAGTGCTGGCCAGTTGCGTGACGTGCAAGCAGCGCCTGGAGATGGAGGATGAGGCCGTTACGCTGCTGCAGCGCCTGCTCGGATATGCCAGCAGCGGCATAGGCGCCGATGAAATTCTGCGGTTGGGCAATGAGATGGGGAGTGGTTCGCCTACCAGGCAATTGACAGCTCTCAACGCGCTTTACCCTCTGATCCGGCAGTTACCCTTGGCCTTGTGGCCTGACACCAGAGTTCGTGAGGAAAGCTTGTTCAAGTTTGTAGCGGTGATGGACGAACTGAACCGGATCGATGGCGCAACCCAGCGCTCTCCTGCGCTGGCCGGGGCTATGACGTGACCTTGCTGTCGACCATCAATGGCTTATTGCTCAAAGTGGCACAGCGAGCTGAAGTGCTGGGCGCCGTGGTGGTCATGGCCATTATCTTTATCTTTATCGTGCCACTGCCGACCTGGCTGGTAGATATTCTGATCGCGCTCAATATCTGCATATCTTGCCTGTTGATTGTACTAGCGCTTTATCTACCAGGCCCTTTGGCGTTCTCGTCGTTCCCGTCGATCCTATTGTTGACCACCATGTTTCGATTGGCCCTGTCGATCGCGACCACACGCCTGATCCTGTTGGAACAGGACGCTGGTGACATCGTTGAGGCGTTCGGTAATTTTGTGGTGGGGGGAAACCTGGCGGTGGGGATGGTGATCTTCCTGATCCTGACGCTGGTCAACTTTCTGGTGATCACCAAGGGCTCGGAGCGGGTTGCCGAAGTCGCGGCGCGATTTAGCCTGGATGCAATGCCGGGTAAACAAATGTCTATCGACAGCGACTTGCGTGCCGGGCTGATTGACGGCGTGCAAGCGCGCGATAAACGCGATCAGCTGTCGCGTGAAAGCCAGCTGTTCGGGGCCATGGATGGCGCCATGAAGTTCGTCAAAGGCGACGCCATCGCTGGTTTGATCATCGTCGTGGTCAACCTGTTGGGCGGCTTTTCCACGGGGATGTTCCAGCACGGCCTGAGCGCTGCCGATTCCATTTCGCTGTATTCGGTACTGACCATCGGCGATGGCCTGATAGCGCAGATTCCAGCGCTGCTGATCTCTCTGACTGCGGGCATGATCATCACCCGCGTAGCGCCGGATGGACGCAAAGGCGTCAGTAACATGGGCGTCGAAATTGCCCGGCAAATGACCAGCGAACCCAAGAGCTGGGTGATTGCCTCGGTGGGCATGCTTGCGTTTGCCTTGGTGCCTGGCATGCCTACCCTGGTGTTTATTCTTATCGCGATGATCACCGGGAGTGTGGGGTACTACCTGGTACGTCAGCGTCAGCGACAGGCAGAACCCGCTAACGAGGCCGCTGAAGTCGTCCGCCCTGAAGAGAACGGTAAAGAGGACTTGCGCGGTTTTGACCCTTCGCGTCCTTACCTGCTGCAGTTTCCCCCCGTTCTGCGCGGAACGCCTGAGGTGACGGATCTGATCCATGGGATTCGCCAGTCGCGAAACTCACTGGTCGCCAATATTGGCCTGACGCTGCCGCCGTTCGAAGTCGAACTTGATGACTCCCTGGCCGTCGATGAAATGCGTTTTTGCGTGCATGAGGTGCCCATGGTCAGGGCGTCAGTGGTCAATCATGTGGCCGTTGAGCGCAAGGTGCTGTCGGTTGAGCCAGAGCACGCCATACCGGGGCTGGCGGAGCGGGATGAACAGGATTGGCTCTGGTTACCCCCTGATGATCCGCTGCTCGATGACCCGCAGTTGGAGCGCTTCACGGCCACGCAACTAATCCTCGAGCGCATGAGGCAGGCAATGATGCTCAGCGGGCCACAGTTCCTGGGGATTCAGGAGAGCAAGTCGATCTTGAGTTGGCTTGAGCATAACCAGCCGGAACTGGTGCAGGAACTGCAGCGCATCATGCCGTTGTCGCGGTTTTCCGCGGTCTTGCAACGCCTGGCCAGTGAAGGCGTACCGCTACGGGCGGTACGACTGATTGTCGAGTCGCTGATCGAGTACGGGCAGCACGAGCGTGAGCCGGAAGCCCTGGCCGACTATGCGCGCATTGCCCTCAAGGCACAGATCTACCACCAGTACAGCGAGACCGATGGCCTGCATGCCTGGTTGTTGTCTCCGCAGAGCGAAAACATCCTGCGCGAGGCGCTGCGCCAGACCCAGACCGGCGTGTTCTTTGCGCTGGACGAGAACCACAGCGCGGCCTTTATCAGCCTGCTCAACCAAGCCTTTGTTCTAAGGGCCAAAAGCAAAAGTGTGATGTTGGTGGCGCAAGACTTGCGCAGCCCTCTGCGTACCTTGCTGCTGGAAGAGTTCAACCATGTGCCGGTGCTGTCTTTCGCTGAGTTGGGAAGCACCTCCAAGGTCAAGGTATTGGGGCGCATTGACCTGGGCCAGGAAACGTTGATGCGCGGGGCCGTGGCATGAGCCCCTTGTCGTGGGCAGTACAAAGGAGGGCTCGATGATGTATGAGTTACGGGTGCTTGATGGGCTGCGCCAGGGCGCTGCATTACCGTTGTTCGGCGAACAATGGAGCATTGGAGCCCAGGCAGACGCTGACTTGATGCTGAGCGATCCGGGGGGTGCCGAACATCATGCGCTGCTACGGTTTTCTGAGGCTAACTGGTCGGTACAGGCCCAGGCGGAGCTGTTGTATGGTGCCGATGGCCAGGCCATGGCGCAGCTCCCGAACCTGGCAATGAACGTGCCCTTTCTGGTGGGCAGTGTCAGGTTGTGTGTCACCTTGGCGGACCATCCGTGGCCTGAGCCACCGGCGCCGATATCTACTGCGTTGCCGTCGCCGGATGAGCCAGCGCCGGCCCTGAAGTTATCGTCCATTCCACACTCGCAGCAAAAGCGCTTGATCAGCCTGGTGCTGGTGATGGCGGTCATCATCGCGGTGGTGGGCATGGTCTCCACGGGGGAGCATGAAGCCCAGGCTTCGCTGATGCCTGCGGTGGCCGACAAACACGAATTGGCCTCACCGGTCGACGTGCGCCAACAGCTGCTGAAGATGCTTGGCGAGCGTGAGTTGAGCCCGCGCATTGGCTTGCAAGTCATTAACGGCCAAGTCGTCCTGAGCGGGGATGTTTCCCAGGAGGATGTGGAGCTGGTGTCGCGGATGCTCAGCCGTTTTGGTGAGCAATTCGACAGTGCGGTGCCGGTGATCAGCCGTGTGCGTGTGCGTGATGAGGCCTTGCCGTTCAGGATTGTGCAGATAGTGGGCGGGCCGAACGGCCACGTGGTTCTTGAAGAGGGCAGCCGGCTTTTTCTGGGGGATCAGGTAGACGGGCTACGCCTGGTGTTGATCGACAACAGCAAGGTGGTTTTTGACGGCGCACAGCGTTATGAGGTGCATTGGTGAGCACGCCATTGCAAGCACGTCTGGACGCCTGGCAACAACGCCAGGCCCAGGCAGTCAGCAGCTTTGCGCCGGTGGCGATGCGCGGTCGAATCCAGCGAGTCAATGGCATGCTGCTGCAGTGCCGACTGCCTCAGGCGCGCATCGGCGACTTGTGCCAGGTAGAAAAAGGCCCGGGTGATTTCATGCTCGCCGAAATCATCGGCTTTGATCAGCAAGATGCGGTGCTCAGTGCCCTGGGCAACCTCGAAGGCGTGCGAGTGGGCGCCGGTGTTGAGCGCCTGGGCGTTTCGCACCGAGTGCAGGTCAGCGAGGCGCTGTTGGGCCAGGTACTGGACGGTTTCGGGCGGCCGATCACGGGCCAGGGTGCCAGCGCGTTTGTGGAGTCTGAACTGCCGGACACCAGTGCGGTGCTGTGTGAAGCGCCTTTGCCCACCGACCGGCCGCGTATCAACCGTGCACTGGCCACCGGTGTACGGTCCATTGATGGCTTGATGACGCTCGGTGAAGGCCAGCGCGTTGGTCTGTTCGCCGGGGCCGGCTGCGGCAAGACGACCTTATTGGCCGAAATTGCTCGTAACGTCGAATGCGACGTCATCGTGTTCGGCCTGATCGGCGAGCGGGGACGCGAACTGCGTGAGTTTCTCGACCATGAGCTGGATGAGCAACTGCGCTCTAAAGCGGTACTGGTGTGCGCTACGTCTGATCGCTCCAGCATGGAGCGCGCCCGCGCCGCGTTCACCGCAACGGCATTGGCCGAAGGTTTTCGGCGCAAGGGCCAACGCGTGCTGCTGCTGATTGACTCCCTGACCCGTTTCGCCAGGGCCCAGCGCGAAATCGGCCTGGCGGCTGGCGAACCCCTGGGGCGCGGCGGCCTGCCCCCTTCGGTGTACAGCTTGCTGCCGCGCCTGGTGGAGCGCGCCGGGTTGACCCGTGACGGTGTGATCACCGCGATCTACACGGTGCTGATCGAGCAAGACTCCATGAACGACCCGGTGGCCGATGAAGTGCGTTCGCTGCTCGACGGCCATATCGTGCTGTCGCGCAAATTGGCTGAGCGCGGGCACTATCCGGCGGTGGATGTGCTGGCAAGCCTTTCTCGAATATTGAGCAACGTTGCAGAACCTGAGGATATCCGCGCAGGCACGGCGTTGCGACGTTTGCTGTCGGCGTACCAACAGATCGAGCTGATGCTCAAGTTGGGGGAGTACCAGCCTGGCAGCGATGCCCTGACGGACCTGGCCGTGAACAGTCGCCAAGCGGTGGATGGTTTCCTGCGCCAGGATTTGCGTGAACCCTCGCCGATGGCCGTCACGCTGGAGCAACTCAAGGAGCTGACCACCCATGTCCCATTCTGACGTGCTGCTCGGTGAAGTGGAGACGCTTCGGCGCCTGCGCAGGCACCGGGCCGATCGGGCCGAACGTGCCCTGCGTGAGGCCAAGCGCGCGCAGCAGGCCCTGTTGGCGCATATCCAGCAGGCCCAGGATGCGCTTGAACACACTCGTCAGGAGGAAGCCCGGCAAAGTGCTCAGCTGCTTAGTCAGCATCAGGACCAGATCCTGACCTTGACGGGCCTGAAATCCTGGCGCGCACAGGAACGTTCCTTATCCGCCAGCACCCAACGCGAAGAGGGTCAGCTTGAGGCGCTGCGCAGTCAACGGCCAGAAAAAGAAAACCACGTTGGCAAAGCCCAGAGGCAAGCCACCGAATGCTTGCGACAGGTCGAAAAGTTACAGGAGTTATCACTTTTACTGGCACGGGAGCCGGCATGACTAAGGTTGCTAATAAACCCCCTCAAAGACCGCCCCTGCGTGAGCCACGGGAAGAACGTGAGCCGGGAACAGCGGGCGTGGTGCCCTGGGAGCAAGGGCGACTGTTTGCGCGGCTGTTTGCTGATGAGCGTGAGGGCACAGGGACGGGAGCCTCCTTATCGGGAAAAAAATCAGCATCCGGTATCGCCATGATCGAGGCGCTCGCCGAACAGCTGGCGCCGCGTGTATTGGCCGGTTCGCAATGGCCGTTGCAGGCAGTGTTGTACTTGCCACGTCTGGGACGGATCAATGCCAGCGTGCGCCGAGAACAGAGCGCCTGGACCATTGAGCTGGAAGCAGAACAGGGCGCCACGGCACGCTGGCTCAGTGGCGTACGACAGCAGTGTGAGGAGCGTTTTGCGCAAGCACTGGGGCGGCCAGTCAGCGTGCTTGTGCCAAGCGTCGGCAACCTATGATCGTACCGCTACTGACATTCCCGTCGATCAAGAGCGACTTGGTTGCCGCACGCAACCGACTGGGGCGCGGCCTGTACCTGCCGTTCCATGTCGCGGGTCAGGCCGGTGAGCTGCGGCTTGAGCCTGGACGTGCGCCAGTTGGCAGTGAAGCGGTGTGCTTTGACACGCAGTGCGGCGTGCTGGCGCTTGCAAAGGCAGGGCCGTTACTCAGCCTGCTGGGCGAGTGTCCGGTGACCCTCGCTGGGGCCGACAACGAGCCAGATTCCTGGTTCTGGGCGTTGTTCCAGTATTACCTGAGCCCCGAAGTGCGGTCGTTGTTGGGTTATGTGCGATTGCTGCACGCCGAGCGACCAATGGGGTTTGGCTGCCGCCTTACCGTGACCCTGGGGGCATCCTGGGCTGAGGGTTATGCCTGGTTGAGCCCCGAAAGCTTTTTGGCATTGCACCAGGCGAGTTCCTGGCAGGCCACGGCTGCGCCGCTGCCGTTGTCGTTTCAACTGGCAATTGCCGTGACCCTTGGGCGGTTGCAATTACCGATTGCACAGGCCAGCAGCCTGCGGGCCGGCGATGTGCTGGTGCTTCAACAGACTTATTTCCAGGCCCTGGGCAGCGGTTATGTGCCGGTTGGCAGAGAGCGCCTGCATGGCGGTATTGACGATGACAACGGGCGGTTGCGTTTCACTCTTACTTCTATCGAGGACATGTCCGTGGACGACGATTTAGCTGTACCTCATTACTCGGGGCATGAAAACGATGAACCTGTAATGGACGTATTCGGCCCCGAGCCGTTCGATGAGTTGAGCATGACGCTGAGCGTACGCTGCGGAACACTGAACCTGACCTTGGGGGAGCTGCGTAACCTGGTGCCCGGCTCGGTGCTGGGCATTGCCGGTTTCGCCCCAGGCATGGCGGGTCTGTATTACGGTGATCGACCCATTGGCCAGGGGAAGTTGGTGGAAGTTGACGGGCGTCTGGGATTGCAGTTGTCTCGAGTGGTGTTCGGTCGATGATACTTCAAGGGCTGGATCCGATAGTCCTGGCGGTATTTCTGGGGGCGTTGTCGTTGATGCCCATGCTGTTGGTTGTGTGTACAGCCTTCTTGAAAATCGTGATTGTGCTGATGATTACGCGCAATGCCATTGGCGTACAACAGGTGCCTCCAAGCATGGCCATCAACGGAATCGCCCTGGCTGCCACCTTGTTCATCATGGCACCGGTGGGGTATGAGATCGCCGAGAACCTCAAGGCTTCGCCTCTGGACATGACCAACGTGCAAACGTTTCTGAGTACCGGCAATGAAGCCATCACTCCATTGCGGGCCTTCATGCTGCGTAATGTGGACCCGGATGTACTGACCCATCTATTGGAAAACACCGCACGTCTGTGGCCAGCGAAAATGGCGCAGGAGGTACAGCGTGAGGACCTTATCCTGCTGATTCCGGCCTTTGTGCTTTCGCAATTGCAGGCGGGGTTCGAGATCGGATTCCTGATCTACATTCCCTTCATCGTGATCGACCTTATTGTTTCAAACCTGCTGCTGGCGCTGGGCATGCAGATGGTCTCGCCGATGACCATTTCCCTGCCGCTCAAGCTGCTGCTGTTCGTGCTGGTGTCTGGCTGGTCGCGGTTGCTCGACAGCCTGTTCCTTTCCTATCTCTGAGTGGCGTATGGAACCTATCGTGCTGTTCAAGCAGGGCATGTTGCTAGTGGTTGTACTGTCGGCGCCGCCGCTGATCGTGGCGGTGGTAGTAGGGGTGCTGACCTCCCTGGTACAAGCACTGATGCAGATCCAGGACCAGACATTACCCTTTGGTATCAAGCTAGTGGCGGTGGGTGTCACCTTAATCCTCACGGGCCGCTGGATTGGCGTGGAGTTGATCCAACTGATCAACCTGACGTTTGAAATGATCGGCCGTTCGGCCCTGAACTGAGGCGTTGCCTGTGCTGCTTTATCTTGACTATCTGCCCAGCCTGGTGATCGGCATGGCGCGTATCTACCCCTGTGGCATCCTGGTGGCGGCGTTTTGTTTTCAGCACGTGAGGGGGCTGCCTCGGCACACCATCGTCATGGTCATGGCGCTGCTGCCCGCTCCGGGTATTCACGATGCTTTGGCGGGGCAGGACCATTCAGCATTGATGCTCGGTGCGCTGATGCTCAAGGAGGTGGCGTTGGGGTTGCTGCTGGGGGTGTTGTTGGCGATGCCGTTCTGGATGTTCGAGTCGGTTGGGGCACTGCTGGACAACCAGCGCGGCGCCTTGGCGGGTGGCCAACTTAACCCGTCACTGGGGCCGGACGCGACGCCCATCGGGCACATGTTCAAGCAACTGGCGATTTACCTGTTGATGGCCGTTCTGGGGTTGGGCTCGCTGACCCAGGTGATCTGGGACAGTTACCTGATCTGGCCCCCCACCGTGTGGTTTCCGTTTCCAGCGGCTAATGGCATGAGCGTATTTGTCGGGATGCTGAGTGACACTTTCATGCACATGATGCTTTACGCTGCGCCCTTTATTGCCGTGTTGTTGCTGATGGAATTTGGCATCGCGTTGCTGGGCGTCTACAGCCAGCAATTGCAAGTGAGTACCTTGGCGCCGCCGGTCAAATGCCTGGCGGGAATCGGTATTTTGCTGCTGTACTTTGCATTGTTGCAGGATCTTATTGTCGGGCGTATGAGCCAACTGGGTGACCTTAAACACTATTTGGGGCTTCTGTTCACGGTCTCGGCACCGTGAGTGATTCGGGAGAAAAAAAGCACCCGGCGTCCGCCAAAAAACTGCGTGACCAACGCAATAAAGGTCAGGTCGCGCAAAGCCAGGATGTGAGCAAGCTGTTGGCGCTGACGGCTATCAGTGAGGTCGCTTTATTCACTGCCCAGACCAGCTTGCAGCGCTTTCAGCAACTGATGGTGTTCCCAATGTCTCGCTTTAGCCAGCCGTTTGCACGGGCGCTGGAAGAAGTGCTGGTGGAGGGCCTGGTCATGTTCTTCTCGTTCTCTCTGCTGATGGCCGGGCTTGCGATTGCTGCGAAGCTGATTGGCAGCTGGATGCAGTTCGGCTTGCTGTTCGCTCCGCAAACGCTGAAGCTGGATTTCAATCGCCTCAACCCTATCAGCCAGATCAAACAGATGTTCTCTGCCCAGTCTTTGATGAACCTGTTGATGAGCATCGCCAAGGCGTTCCTCCTGGGCCTGATTGTGTACGTAGTGGTTTGGCCCTCTTTGGGGGCGTTGATCAATCTTGCCAACAGCGACCTGCAAAGTTACCTGCTGGCGCTGATCGCGTTGTTCCGTCACTTGCTGCATGCCTGCCTGGGGCTGCTACTGGTGTTGGCGTTGATCGATCTGACGTTGCAGAAGCACTTCTTCGCCAAGCGTATGCGCATGACACAGGTTGAGGTCGTCAAAGAATACAAGGACATGGAAGGCGACCCCCATGTGAAGGGCCAGCGCCGTCAGTTGGCGCAGCAACTGGCCCAAGAGGAGCCGAAGGTCAAACTGCCCAAGCTGGAAGAGGCCGATATGCTGGTGGTCAACCCGACGCACTTTGCGGTCGCCCTGTATTACCGTCCTGGCAACACGCCTCTGCCCCTGCTGATCAGTAAAGGCACGGATGACGAAGCGCGAAAACTGATCGCGCGCGCGAAGGCCGCCGAAGTGCCAGTGATTCAGTGCGTGTGGTTGGCCCGTACGATCTACACCAAAAAGCTGGGAGCCAGCATTCCTCGCGAAACCCTGCAGGCCGTGGCGTTGATCTATCGCACCTTGCGCGAGCTGGATGATGACGCCAAGCGCGAGACGCTGGAGCTCCCGGAACTTGACCAGCGCTGATCAGCGGCTGGCACTGGGGTCAAGCGCGCTGAGACTGGCCAGCGAGAGCATCCGGCTGATGATTCTGTCCAGGGCGCCGTGGGGGGTAGGCAATGCATGCCAGATCACCATGGCATCCTGGGCATCGAGGTAGATAAAGCACCCGTCGAATACCTGGGCCTGCTCGAAGCGGCGCTGCAATACCCGTTGTAATTGCCCCGCTTGCAGCGCTTCGCGCGCGACCTGCAAAGCCAGCCCCGAACAGCTACCCGCTTGCAACGTGCACACCTTGATACCAGGGGCGAGAAGCTGGTGAGTGGCGGTGCCGCTCACCAGTTCGTTCAGAAATACCTGGCGTTGATCGTCGGGCATTTCCGTCATACTCAGCGCTCCAGCGATATTGTCTGGTAATCCGGCCGCTCCCCGGATGGGCCAGGCTGGACGCGCATGTGCGAGGGCCACCAGATCACCATCTTCTGCTCGGTCGACTGCGGGCGTGAGCACGAGTCGCCTTTGCATGTTGGGGTACAAGCGCTGACGAGCAGCGCCGCGCCGATCAGGGTGACGCACAACAATGGATGCTTCATGGTCGGGCCTTTTTAACAGGAGTAATCAAGGTAGGGCGCGGTACGCTGAGGTGTTCATCCTTCTTCACCGGGCGCATGGCGATAAAGACTTCGGCTTCCTCTCCCGGCTTCAACCAGGCGCGTGGCCACACGGTGACGGCCAACGTCTGCGAGTTGCTGCATTCTTTTTCATCGATGCGCACATTGCGGTTGAACTGGTTGCGCATCACCACGACGGCGACGTTGTACTCGGGGCCTGCGTACCATTGGCTGCGCTCGGTGTTCAGCGCCAGCAAATCGCGGGGGCTGCACAGCGTGTTCAACCCCAGGGGCATGGGCGCCAACTTGAAGGCCTTGGGCACTTCCCCCGTCACCAGATGCGCCAATGTGCTGATGATGTCGCTACGCTTGATCTCAGGCTGGTGAGGGGCGTTGCGCCTGGCCAGTGGTGCAAGGGCCGTCTGCAACTCGGCCTGGTCTGCCTGAGGCAAGTAGCGGGACGGATCGGCCTGGTCGCCGATGACGCGTGGGGTGATGATGAACAGGCGTTCACGTCGATTGTTCTGCCGTTCGCTTGACGAGAACAACGCCTTGCCCAGCAGTGGGATATCGCCCAGCAGCGGTACCTTGTTGTGCCTGTCGGCGCTTTCCGTGACGTGGAATCCGCCCACCACCATTGAGCGCTTTTCCGCCATGACCGCCTGGGTGCTGACGTTACCGCGGCGCACATCCAGATTATTGAGGTCACGATTGGGGTTGGACTCGTCGAACATGCCGTCCTCGATATCCACGACCAAGTGAATCTGATGGCTGCCTCGGCTGGTGATGACGCGCGGCACGACCTGTACGCTGGTACCTACGGTGACCGGCAGGATGGTTGCGTTCTGACGACCGGGTGTCAGGTACTGAGTGCGGTTGAAGTCGATCACCGCCGGTTGGTTCTCCAAGGTCAGCACGGAGGGGTTGGACACCATGGTCGCCAGCCCCTTGGCTTCCAGTGCGCGTATATCGGCATAAAAACGGTCGCGGTTTTCGATCGACAATTGTTGCGATGTGCCCGGCGCCAGGCTCGCGCCGCCACGGAAGCGGCTGTTCTGAAACCCCCAGTTCACACCGAACTCACGCAATTGCGTGCGCTCGATATCCAGAATGATCGTATCGATCTCCACCAGTTTGCGCGCCACATCGAGTTGGGCGATCAACTCGCGGTACATGGCCTGGCGTTCTGGCAGGTCATAGATCAGCACCGCGTTATTGCGCATATCGGCTTCGACGCGAATGCGGCTGGTGGGTGCCGGCGCGCGCGGGGTGAGCGTGGCGCCAATATCCATTGACATGGGAGTGCCGTTTGTACCGAGCATCTGCCCCAGCAACGGGTTGCTCAAGCGGGGAACGTTGGGTACGAGAGGGGCGGGCTGTGAGGCGGGGCGCTGGGCCAACGCAGGGGTTGTCGCATTGGAGCGTGGCTCCAGTAAGCCCCGCACAATGGTGGAAACACCTGCAATGGTGATCTTCTGGCCGCGATAATCCACGTGGCGATCCGCCGCATTGGCAAACTTCAGCGGGAAACTCAGCACACTCTGTTTTTCGTCCACCGAGCGGCGTTGGCTGCTGAACTGTTTGATTTGCTCGATATAGCGCCGAGGCCCTGAGACCAACACGATGCCGTCCTCGGGCAACTCACCCCAACCGAAGCGGCTGTCGAGCAGGCCGATATCAGTGAGGGCTTGCTTGAGGTCGGCAATGGTCTCGGAGGAGACCTCCAGGCGCGCTGACTCTTGCTGGTCCAGCGTACTGATGTAGAGCGTGTTGTTGTACAGGTACCATTGGAAGCGGTGTTCTACCCCCAAGCGGTCGAGCAATGACTGCGGCGTGTTAGCGCGTATCTTGCCATTGACGATGCCCTCCAGTAGGCCCTCGATCTGCAGTTGTGTACCGAAGGTCTGGGCGAAATCTTCGAGTACGTCCCGCACTGGCTTATGCTCGGCTTCATAAGCGTAGGCGGTGTTTTTCCATTCCGAAGGGATGGCGGCCAGCGCGCTTTGTGCTGAAACCAGCAACCAGGAAAACAAAAACACATTCCGCCAGTGGGTTCTTTTGGCTGTAACGGCAGGCGAGCCAAGGTACGAGCGATTGCCCTTATGGGTCTTGTTAGACATAGACAGTTCTCTGATTAGTACGAACGTGAACTTAGCGGGGTGGGTTTGAGGTTTTGAACTGGGCGAGCAAGTCGTGCATTGATTGCGCGCCATGTGTCGCGTTGGTTGAGGAGGGCTTCAAGGCAGCCAAGCAGGCCGGCTTCTCCACGGTCGGTGCGCAGGCTGTTAATCACCCATAGCGCCCCCGTATCGGCTTTTTGCGCCAATGCACCTTGAAAATGATTCAGGCTGGCCGCGCCCAGGCGCAGCCAGCCTTGCAAGGCTGAGTTATCGGGTAGAGAAAAGGTCAGTTGAGCGCCCAATAAAATGGTGTCTCCCTGACGTTGCAGGGTGACTTCGTCGTCGCCCTCAAATAGAGCGATTTTTTCCTTTCCGCTGCTCAACCAGTCACTCACGAGCGCCTTCATCTACTGAAAGCTTTCAATAGTTGTTTTAAGCATTTGGTTGACGGTTTTACCGTGCTCATTATAAAGCGCAAAGGTGACCTCTCTGCGCGTTACCAAGTTGTGAAATAATTCGCTGTCTTCAGCGGCCAGGCTTTCTTCGAAGCCGGATTTGAACTCCTTGTAGGTAGATGTTTTATTTCGGGCAATCGAATGAGTCAGCTCTTTGAAAAAATCCATGATTTTCCCTCTGGTTTCTATTGTTTACGGATGAATTTAAACAGTCGGTTCTGAGCGGTTAACATAAAGAAAGTCTCTATGTTTGTAGGATTAGATCTCGATCAAATAGTCGTTGCCCTGCTTGAAAAAAGTGTCGAGCATGGCGTCCCAGCTGATACGGAAGTCTCCCTCATCTGTCTTCAGTACGAGGGTCTGAAGATGAACCGTGTCGTCGGCGCTTAACTTCCAGGTTCTGCTCTTGTGACGGGCAAGGCCCTGCCTTATCTCCTCAAGATCAAGGGGATGACAGAACAACGTCGCGCTGACTTCCTGGACTTGGCTCTGCAACAAATGCGTTAACAGCGCCGCGAGCCTTTGCGGGGCAGGCGTCTCGTCGAGCAGGCAGCGAATGGCTTGGTTGGTTATGGCGGTCGCATAGCGTTCAAGGTTGTCACACATCGCTTGACGTTCCCGTTCCCATTGCTGGAGTTGAGCGTCGGCGCGTTGCCAGATTTCCAATGAGGCTTGTTCGAGCATGGCCTCGCATTTTTTCTCGGCCATACTTATCAATTCGTCGGCCTGGGCCTTGGCGCTGCTCAAGAGGTGGGTGGCGTGTTCCCAATGGGCAAGCTCTTCGCGCCTGATAAGGCTTGCTCGCGCGCCGGATGCGTCGCTGCGTAACTCAATAGTATGTCGGCATAACATCACTGTTTTCCTCGCTCGTGCGAGACGGGGGCATGTTGCCGCTCGTCATGGTCGTGACGCACCAGACGACGGCCTGCCAGAGCGTGTTTAATCGACCGCTTGCATTTTCGAGTGGGGCATTTGCTATTTCGGCCTCGCTCACACGCGTACGGGGGAAGCGCAATCGAAGACGCTGCCAGGTAGCGGGTTCAACCCAGCTATGAAGCAGTCGCAGTGGATCGGAGTTTGGGGGCAGCATGGAAGGGTGCAGCGCCATGGAGAGGCGCATGCACCACTGGTGATGACTTTCACTCGATGATGATGATGATGAGGCTTGGGGGTTGAACATGTGGTTGACCAATGCCAGCACCAGGTTGAGTTGGTCCGTCGTGGCCAGGGCCAACCGAAGCACGGTAGCGTGAGGCGCAGCAGGCAAGCAGGCTTTGAAACCCGTAAGGTTGTCTGGCGCTGACCGACCGCTGTAAAAAAGCCTTTCAATCGCACGATACTCCTCGCCTCGCCAGTCCTCGTGAGCCTGTTTCCAGGGAAAAGCCCACCACTGAGCCCAGGCCAGTTGTTCACGCATCAGATGATCGGGTCTAGGTGCCATGCGTTGACCCCGTTGAGCCCTCTTTGAACGCCGGCTCCTGGGAGTAACGCCTGCGCCGCGCTTGGAGGAAGACCGTGGCGGCCACGGCCGAAGCCAGACCGAGCAGCAAAATCATCATGCTGGTCCGCCAGAAGCCGAGATCGTCGCCGGGCACCAGGAAAGGGCCGAAATACACCAGGCGTTGCTGTTCTTGATAAGTGGACGCCGGTACAAACACTACGGTGAGTTTTTGCGGGTTATCTACCGCCGTGGTCATCCCGGGAATACTGCTTGCCACCATTCTGCGGACCCGCGCACGGATGTTGTCGGGGTCAAGGCGCGGATCATGCTTGATGAACACAGAAGCAGAGGCGGGTTGGACGGGCTCTCCAGGCGCTATGCGTTCAGGTAATACCACATGCACGCGTGCGACAATTACGCCGTCGATCTTGGACAAAGTGGTTTCCAGCTCTTGGGATAAGGCATAGATGTAGCGGGCACGCTCTTCCAAGGGGGTGGAAATGACCCCTTCCTTGCGGAATGTATCGCCCATGGTGGCCCGCGCGAGTCGAGGAAGGCCGGCGGCTTCCAAGGTACGTACGGCGCGCCCGATGTCGTTTGTATTAACCGTTACGACGACTCCATCTTTGGCGGGGGTCTTTTGCGCACGAATATGTTTATCAGCCAACTCGGCGACGACCTCATTGGCTTCCTGCTCGGACAATTGGCGATGAAGTTCCACGCGGTCACCGCACCCGCTCAATATAAAAGCCATGATCAAAACTAAAGCGACACGCAGAGAGTTATTCATGCTCAGGACTGCATGTTACTGATCTTGTCGATGCACTGTGTTGTCTTGGCCAGACATTTCACCATGAGTTGTGATGTGAGTTGTGCGTTATATAATTCTCGTGGGTAAGTACCGATGGCCTCAACATCTATACCTTTTTTGGTTGAGCGGATTATTTTTGCGAAGCCATCTCTTGAGTGACTGAGGTGCTTTGAAGCCTCTGTCAAAAGGAGCGAGACTTCAGGCTTGGCAGAAATCGCGCTCGTGGGGCGTTCAAGCATCGATGTGAAAAAACTTGCATCCATACCGTCTGGCGACTGTTCCTGGGCGGCACGGGTATGTTCCGTACTGCTGCCTTTCTGTGAGAAAGGGTCGTTTGTTATTCGCATGGCGGGTCTACTCAATCAAGGTGGGCGGCAGCTATACAGGTGTACACACTGGCCTGTCAGGCGGGGTGGATGATTACCTTTCGGGCTAGAGAGCCTGAAAGGTAATCGATCACCCGATAATTATTGACCTGCCCCTGACCGGATCAGCGCTTGAATGTTCTTTACTTCAGCGCTCTTCCAGCCGTTTTTTATGGCATCCGCCTTCATCTTTTCGAAGATAGCTTCGGCTGAACCCTCACCGCCGCCAGCAGCCCCACTTGTAGTCGCTAACGAAGCTGCATCCTGGGTTATCGAGCTAGTACTGCTTGGTGCGCCAACATTCATGTGAAACTCCTACTATGATTTCTGGATTTGTTTGTCATCATTAACGTCGCGGGAACGAATTTTTGTCTGTAAAAAACGCTCCCGGCTATGACTGTGTGGCCTGTATAGGTAATGGGTTCCAGATGTTTCCAGGTCTCGATGTTACTGAATGTTTTCTAGAACAGATGCTTGATCAAAACTATTGCGATACAGGGCTTAGGGTCTTTTGTTTAACTATTGGAGTAACGATTGTTTATGCCAGTGATATGTCTAATTGTTTCATTCTGTAATACAGCGTGCGCTTAGCGACTCCCAGTTCAATGGCTACGGTATCCACGCAGTGGTGGTGGCGGTACATCGACTCTTCAATCAAGGCTTTTTCAATTTGTTGAAGGCGTGCCTTGAGGTCCGTCTGCGGGGGCTGTTGACTGCATGCGGGCGCTGAGAGCGGTGGGAGGCCCAGGACGAACCGTTTCGCCGCCGAGCGTAGCTCCCGTACATTACCCAGCCAGGGGTGGCAGAGCAGTTCATGCAACAGGCCGTCCGAAGGCAGTGGTGGCGTGCAATTGAACTGGTCTGCTTCTTCTTGAATCATCTGTAGAAACAACGGGATGATGCGCTCGCGCCGATCTCGCAGGGCGGGGAGTTCGATGTTCACAACGTTCAGCCGAAAGTAGAGATCACGCCTGAAGGCGCCCTGGTCGACCATGATTTGCAGGGATTGCTGGGCCGATGCAATGACGCGCATGTCCACGGAAATGAACCGAGTCGAACCCAGGCGCTCCACCCCGCGGCACTCCAGCACACGCAGCAGCTTGGCTTGCAGGTTCAAGGGCATGCTGTCGATCTCGTCGAGGTACAGGGTACCCAGGTGGGCGGCTTCGACGAATCCAGCCCTTGATTGCATGGCTCCGGTATAGGCGCCGCTATTGACGCCGAACAACTGGCTTTCCGCGAGACTTTCCGGGATGGCCGCACAGTTCACGGCAACAAAACTACCCCGTCGGCCCGATAAGCGATGAATCCGTTGTGCAAGCGTATCTTTGCCGGTGCCAGTCTCTCCCAGCAGCAGGATGTCAACGTTAAGCGCGGCGGTGTTATTAAGCGTGGTTTCAATTTCCTGACCCTCGATGAGTGAAACGTCTGTTTTATTATCCTTCTGGACGTAGGCCGACATCGATGTGTACTCCCTGTTCGCTAGTACTTCACTTTGGAAGGACGGTATGCAAGCGCCAGCTCAGTAGAACGCAGAATATAGAAGTTGTCACCCAGCGAAGAGGTAGTTATGTGCCGGAATAATGTAGGAAAATGACTGTAAGTTTAAAAATTTAATGTGTGGGGCTTTAGTTGTAATGATGTGTCGGCAGGTAAGTAGGGAGTTTCTGAAATGTTTGCGTATTTTGATGTGTTTTTAGTTGGAAGCTTAAATGCCGTCCACAAAAAAGCCGATGCAATGCATCGGCTTTTTTTTGCAGTCAATACTGCGGCGGTACTTACACGTTAAAGCGGAAGTGCATCACATCGCCATCTTTAACAATGTAGTCCTTGCCTTCCAGGCGCCATTTACCGGCTTCCTTGGCACCGGCTTCACCCTTGAACTGAATGAAGTCGTTGTAGGCGATCACTTCGGCGCGGATGAAGCCTTTTTCGAAGTCGGTGTGGATCACGCCGGCGGCCTGTGGCGCAGTGGCACCAACCTTGACGGTCCAGGCGCGGACTTCTTCGACACCGGCGGTGAAGTAGGTCTGCAGGTTGAGCATTTCGTAGCCGGCGCGGATCACGCGATTCAGGCCAGGCTCTTCCAGGCCCAGGGCCTCGAGGAACATGTCCTTTTCTTCGCCGTCATCGAGCTCGGCGATTTCCGCTTCGATCTTGTTGCACACCGGAACAACGATGGCGCCTTCTTCGTCGGCAATGGCCTTGACCACGTCGAGCAGCGGGTTGTTCTCGAAGCCGTCTTCGGCAACGTTGGCGATGTACATCACAGGCTTGGTGGTCAGCAGGTGGAAGCCCTTGATCACGGCCTTCTCGTCTGCGCCCATGTTCTTCATCAGGCTGCGCGCTGGCTTGCCTTCGGTGAAGTGCGCGATCAGTTGCTCCAGCAGGCCCTTTTGGACCACTGCATCCTTGTCGCCGCCCTTGGCGTTACGCGCGACTTTCTGCAGTTGCTTCTCGCAGCTGTCGAGGTCGGCGAAGATCAGTTCCAGGTCGATGATCTCGATGTCGCGCTTGGGGTCGACGCTGTTGGAGACGTGAATCACGTTCTCGTCTTCAAAGCAGCGGACCACGTGGGCGATGGCATCGGTTTCGCGGATGTTGGCCAGGAACTTGTTGCCCAGGCCTTCACCTTTCGAGGCGCCAGCGACGAGGCCTGCGATGTCGACGAATTCCATGGTGGTCGGCAGGATGCGCTTGGGATTGACGATGGCCGACAGTGCGTCAAGACGCGGGTCCGGCATCGGCACAATGCCGCTGTTGGGTTCGATGGTGCAGAAGGGGAAGTTCTCCGCCGCAATACCGGACTTGGTCAGGGCGTTGAACAGGGTGGATTTGCCGACGTTGGGCAGGCCGACGATGCCGCAATTGAATCCCATGGTGTTTCCCCTCGGTAAGAGTCAGGCCTTCTGGCTGTGCAGGTTTTTCATCGCACGGTTCCATTCACCGGCGAAGATATCCGGCAGCACGCCGAGGGCAAAATCGATGCTGGCATCGAGTTTTTCCTGTTCGGCGCGTGGCGCACGACCCAGGACGAAATTTGAAACCATACTGGCAACGCCTGGGTGGCCAATGCCGAGCCGCAGACGGTAAAAATTATTCTGATTGCCCAACTGCGCGATGATGTCGCGCAGGCCATTGTGCCCACCATGCCCGCCGCCGAGCTTGAGCTTGGCTACGCCGGGTGGCAGGTCCAGTTCGTCATGGGCCACCAGGATTTCTTCGGGTTTGATCCGGAAGAAGCCCGCAAGCGCCGCGACAGCCTGGCCGCTGCGGTTCATGTAGGTGGTGGGAATCAGTAGACGAACATCCTGACCCTGGTGCGAGAAGCGCCCGGTCAGGCCAAAATATTTGCGATCGGCCACCAGGTTGATGCCTTGGGCGTGGGCGATACGCTCAACAAAAAGGGCCCCCGCGTTATGCCGGGTCTGTTCGTATTCGGCGCCTGGATTTCCCAGGCCAACGATCAGTTTAATGGCAGTCACGACAGGGGCCCTTCCTTTGGAGTTGTGGATAACATCGCCGTACCCGTGTGCGGCGAAAGTGAACGACACTACATCATTTACTCAAGAGTAAACGCCGCGTTATCGCCCGCTTTCTCGCTACGTTTCGGTCCGCGATGTTTCCTCAAGCTCCGGCAATACAGAGTGAATTACTCTGCAGCGCCTTCTTCAGCTTCTGGAGCAACGCGTGGAGCGTGAACGTTGGCAACAGCTTTGTCATCACCGTGAGCCAGTGCAACAAACTCAACGCCTTTAGGGGCCTTGAGGTCGGACAGGTGAACGATGGCGCCGATTTCCAGAGCCGACAGGTCGACTTCGATGAACTCAGGCAGGTCTTTAGGCAGGCAGGTCACTTCGATTTCGTTCAGGACGTGAGAGATCTCGCCGCCTTTCTTGACCGGAGCTTCTTCACCCACAAAGTGCACAGGCACGATGGCGGTCAGTTTCTGGCCAGCTACAACGCGAACGAAGTCAGCGTGCATGATGAACTGCTTGGAAGGGTGACGCTGCATCGCTTTAACGATGACGTTCTGCTTGGCGCCGTCGACGTTCAGCTCGATAACGTGGCTGTAGGCAGCTTCGTTTTCGAACAGCTTGGCGATTTCCTTGGCCAGGATGGTCACGGATTCAGCAGGCTTGTTACCACCGTAGACAACGGCTGGGATGTTGGCGGCGTGACGCAGGCGGCGGCTCGCACCTTTCCCCAGGTCAGTACGCGCTTGGGCGTTCAGAGTAAATTCGTTCATGTTGTATCTCCAAAATAGCCATCATCGAGGGGCGTTTGCGACCAGCGCCGAACTCGATATGGGCAAAAAAGCCCCGCCCCAGCGGAATGCTGGGGCGGGGCGCTTTTCGTCAGTGAGGTGATCCGTTGGTTTGACCCTTAACGGAACATCGCGCTGATCGATTCTTCATTGCTGATGCGGCGGACCGCTTCGGCAACGACCGGTGCAATATCCAGTTGACGGATACGTGCACAGGCTTGGGCTGCGGCGGACAACGGGATGGTGTTGGTCACCACCAGTTCGTCCAGCACGGAGTTCTCGATGTTCTCGATCGCTCGGCCCGACAGCACAGGGTGTGTGCAGTAGGCGAAGACTTTTGCTGCACCGTGCTCTTTCAAGGCTTTCGCCGCGTGGCACAGGGTGCCGGCGGTGTCGACCATGTCATCAACCAGAATACAGGTACGCCCTTCGACATCACCGATGATATGCATCACTTCAGAGTGATTGGCTTTCTCACGGCGTTTGTCGATGATCCCGAGGTCCACGCCCAGGGATTTGGCAACAGCCCGTGCACGCACGACGCCACCAATGTCCGGGGACACGATCATCAGGTTTTCAAAGCGCTGGTCTTCGATGTCATCCACCAGAACGGGGGAGCCGTAGATGTTATCTACCGGAATATCGAAGAACCCCTGGATTTGGTCAGCGTGCAGGTCAACCGTGAGCACACGGTCGATACCTACCACGGTCAGCATGTCAGCAACGACTTTCGCGCTGATAGCCACACGTGCGGAACGCGGACGGCGATCCTGACGGGCATAACCAAAGTAAGGGATTACAGCTGTGATTCGAGTCGCTGAGGAGCGGCGGAAGGCATCAGCCATCACGACGAGTTCCATCAGGTTATCGTTGGTCGGAGCGCAGGTCGGCTGAATAATGAAGACGTCTTTACCGCGGACATTTTCATTGATCTCGGCTGTAATTTCACCGTCGGAGAATTTACCGACAGATATGTCACCGAGAGGGATATGCAGCTGACGTACGACACGTCGAGCCAGATCGGGGTTGGCATTCCCCGTAAAGACCATCATCTTGGACACGCGCAGTACCTAGAGGCTGAGGGTAACCTGGATGAGTATTAGAAAATGGCAGGGGCGGCTGGATTCGAACCAACGCATGGCAGGATCAAAACCTGCTGCCTTACCGCTTGGCGACGCCCCTGTATCTGTTGCAACGAGTGCCTAACACTCGGTTCCTTTTAGAGCAGACTTTGCAGCTTGCGATGCAACATCGAAACGTTGCTTCCCTTTGCTACAAACCCTGTAAGGGTCTCTGTAAGAAGGGCCGAGACTTTATCAGCTTCAGCTTTGCTTGGGAAGCCCCCAAACACACAACTTCCAGTTCCGGTTAATTTTGCTTCGGTAAATTTACCTAACAAATTCAAAGCGTTACGTACCTCTGGATAACGCCTTGCTACAACCGGTAAGCAGTCATTTCGACTGTTTCCCTTGGGAACGGGGCGCACTTTAATGGGAGAAGAGTTACGTGTCAACAACGGATCTGAAAAAATTTCTGCTGTACTTACAGATACTTGCGGCACCAGCACAACATACCAAGGTTCTTCGGGCTCTACAGGGGTGAGTTTCTCCCCAACGCCTTCAGCAAATGCGGCGTGCCCCCGCACGAAAACCGGGACATCGGCGCCCAGCGTAAGGCCTAGCGCAGCAAGGCGGTCGTGATCCCAGCCCAGTTGCCATAAGTGATTGAGGCCCAGCAAAGTAGTCGCGGCATTTGAACTGCCGCCACCGATACCACCGCCCATGGGCAGGATTTTGTCGATCCAGATATCGATTCCGAGTGTGCAGCCAGATTGTTCCTGAATTTTTTTGGCCGCCCGCACAATCAGATTGCTGTCATGGGGCACGCCGTCGAATTCGGTGTGCAACTGGATCACGCCATCGTCACGTACGGCAAAGGTCAGCTCATCGCCGTAGTCGAGAAATTGAAACAGCGTCTGCAACTCGTGGTAGCCATCTTCACGGCGACCGAGGATGTGCAGCATCAGGTTGAGCTTGGCCGGGGAGGGCAGGGTCAATTTTTGTGCGGACACGTTATTGCCCCAGCTTGCGCGGTTGCCAGTCCTTGATCACCAGTGTGACGTCAAGGTCGGTGCCATGCAGCTTGATACGTTCGGGCAGCCAATAGCCGCTTTGTTCCACGTAGCTCAAATAGTCGACCTGCCAGCCATCCTGCTCCAGGGTGGCGAGGCGGCTGTCGCCATTGAGGCCCAGACGGCTCTTGCTGTCAGGTGCCGGCAAGCCTCGCACCCACCAGACCAAATGCGAAACGGGCAACTTCCAGCCGATCTGCTGCTCCAGCAGTTCTTCCGGGGAGGTTGCCTCGTAGCGGCCCTGGTTGGCCACTTCCAGGCTCACTTGCCCGGGGCGGCCAGTCAGGCGGGCTGCGCCACGGCCCAGGGGGCCCGAGAGGCGAATGTCGTAGTAGTCCTGGCGTTGCAGCCAGAACAGGGTGCCGCTGCCGGAGTCTTTCGGCGCGCGCACCCCGACCTTGCCCTCGATCTGCCAGCCATCGATGCTGCTGAGCTGGTCCTTGTGTTGTTTCCATTGGGCCGGGTTGCCCTGGCCTTCAACGGATTCACGGCTGCCGATGCCCGCGCAACCGGCGAGCAGGGCGATGAAGCTGAAAACAATAACGTGGCGCAAGAACATAAATTTAAAGGGTCTCGGATCCGGTCAGGCGCTTGATGGTGCTGCGCAGGATGGGGCTGTCGGGTTGTTCCTTGAGGAATTTTTCCCAGATTTGTCGGGCTTCGCGCTGCTTGCCATTGGCCCAGAGCACTTCGCCCAGGTGTGCGGCAACTTCCTGGTCCGGGAAACGCTCCAGTGCCTGGCGCAGCAAGCGCTCGGCCTCGTCGAGGTTGCCCAGGCGGTAATTCACCCAGCCCAGGCTGTCGAGCACGGCCGGGTCTTCAGGGTTGAGCGCATGAGCCTGTTCGATCAGCACCTTGGCTTCGGCGTAGCGCGTGGTGCGGTCGGACAAGGTATAGCCCAGGGCGTTAAGGGCCATGGCGTTGTCCGGGTCACGCTTGATGATCAGGCGCAGGTCTTTTTCCAACTGCGCCAGGTCATTGCGTTTTTCAGCCTGCATGGCGCGGGTGTACAGCAGGTTCAAATCGTCGGGGTATTGCAGCAACGCCTGTTGCAGCAGTTTCCAGGCGCGTTCGCCCTGTTTGTTGGCCGATAAGGTCTCGGCTTGGATCAGGTACAGCTGGATCGCATAGTCCGGCTCGGCATCGCGGGCCGCGGCCAGGCGTTTTTCCGCTTCGTCGGTGCGGCCGTTGCTCATCAGGATATCGGCCTGGCGCAACTGTGCTGGCAGATAATCATTGCCGGGCCCGACCTGGGCATATTCAAGCAGGGCCGCTTGCGGGTCATTGCGCTCTTCAGCGATGCGGCCCAGGTTCAGGTGCGCCGAGTCCACGTGGCTGTCACGTTCGATCAGCTCTTGCAGGTAGCCCTTGGCCTCGTCCCAGGCCTTGGCTTCCAGGCACACCAGTGCCAGGGAATAACGCAGTTCGTCGTCGTCCGGGTATTGCTGGACCAGGTTGGCGAACTGCACTTTGGCGTCTTCCATGCGGTCCTGCTCAACCAGCATCCGTGCATAAGTCAGGAGCAGGCGCTTGTCGCCGGGGTATTTTTTGATGCTTTTTTCCAGCAATGGAATCGCTTCCTTGCCGCGGTTAAGGCTTTGCAGCAGGCGTGCACGCAACAGGATCGGCGCAATTTCGCCTTCTTCCGGCGGGTTCTGCTCCAGCAGCTTGAGCGCGGCGTCGGCTTCATCGTCCTGTTGCAGCAGCAGGGCCTTGCCGAAAATCAACTGGCTGTTCTTCGGGTGCTTTTGCAGCAGCCGATCAAAGCTCTTCATCAGGCCATTGCGCGTGTCCTGGTCGGTGTCGGCGGCTGACAGCGCAAGAAAGTCAAAATGCGTGTCGCCCTTGCCCTGCAGAACCTTCTCCATATAGACCATGGAGTCGTCATAGCGCCCGGCACGTGCCAGTTGCACGGCTGCGGCGCGCTGGGCTTCCAGGTCATCCGGGGCGTTTTTGGCCCAGATCAGCGAGGTGTCCAGCGCTGCCTGGTCGGCGCCCAGGTATTCGGCGATGCGAAACGCGCGCTCGGAAATCCCCGGGTCCTGGGTGTTGATGGCCTGGGTCACGTAATTATCCAGCGCAATATCGAAGCGATTGCGCTGGCCGGCCAGTTCAGCGGTCAGCAGGCTGTAGATCGTTTCTTCACTGAACGAGGAATAAACCTTGGGCTTTTCAGGGGCGGGAGTGCTGTCTTCCACCGGCGACGTAGCGTCCGGCGACACGGGGGCCATGGCCTGGCAGCCGCTGAGGAAGACAAAAGCGAGGAGCAACGCGGAAGATCTATTCATATAGGAAGAGGACGACTAACCTGCGGTCGGATCATCATGACACAAGCCTTCGGCCAAACATAACCGGGGCACTCGGAATACGACTATTGCTGCCTTTTGCCTTTCCTTCGTAGGAGCGAGCTTGCTCGCGAAAAACCTGAGAGCGCCGCTGGGCGCCAGGCTTGCCGCGTTATCGTTGACGATTTTCGCGAGCAAGCTCGCTCCTACAAAAGCGCATTGATAGGCATAAGGTATAGGGACAATAGACGACGGTGGTTGTTCTGGATCTTTCGAAGTAGGACAATTGTCGGCTTCCCGACATCATCAGCGATATTGAATGGCCTTCCTCGCACTCGGTATTAACCACAAGACTGCCTCCGTAGACGTGCGCGAGCGCGTGGCGTTTACGCCAGAGCAGTTGGTTGAGGCCCTGCAGCAGCTCTGCCGGCTCACCGACAGCCGCGAAGCTGCGATCCTTTCGACCTGCAATCGCAGCGAGCTCTATATAGAGCAGGAACATCTCTCGGCGGATGTGGTGCTGCGCTGGCTGGCCGATTATCACCATTTGAGCCTCGATGACCTGCGCGCCAGCGCTTATGTGCATGAAGAGGATGCGGCAGTTCGTCACATGATGCGCGTGGCGGCCGGCCTCGACTCGCTGGTATTGGGCGAACCGCAGATCCTCGGCCAGATGAAGTCCGCTTACGCCGTAGCGCGTGAGGCCGGCACCGTCGGCCCGTTGTTGGGCCGCTTGTTCCAGGCCACCTTCAATTCTGCCAAACAGGTACGCACCGACACGGCCATCGGCGAAAACCCGGTGTCCGTGGCCTTTGCCGCCGTGAGCCTGGCCAAGCAGATTTTCAGCGACTTGCAGCGCAGCCAGGCCCTGCTGATCGGCGCCGGGGAAACCATCACCCTGGTGGCCCGTCACCTGCACGACCTTGGCGTGAAGCGTATCGTGGTCGCCAACCGCACCCTGGAGCGCGCCAGCATTCTGGCCGAGCAGTTCGGCGCCCATGCGGTGCTGCTGTCGGACATTCCCGCTGAACTGGTACGCAGTGATATCGTCATCAGTTCAACCGCCAGCCAATTGCCGATTCTGGGCAAGGGCGCGGTCGAGAGCGCGCTGAAGCTGCGCAAGCACAAGCCGATCTTCATGGTGGATATCGCCGTTCCGCGGGATATCGAGCCCGAAGTCGGCGAGTTGGACGACGTTTACCTTTATAGCGTCGATGACCTGCATGAAGTGGTCGCTGAAAACCTCAAGAGTCGTCAGGGCGCCGCCCAGGCCGCCGAGGAAATGGTCAGCACCGGCGCTGAAGATTTCATGGTGCGCCTGCGTGAACTGGCGGCGGTGGATGTGCTCAAGGCGTATCGTCAGCAGGGCGAACGCCTGCGTGATGAAGAGTTGCTCAAGGCCCAGCGCATGCTGGCCAACGGCAGCGGCGCCGAAGAGGTGCTGATGCAATTGGCCCGTGGCCTGACCAACAAACTGCTTCACGCCCCTAGCGTTCAGTTGAAAAAGCTTACCGCCGAAGGCCGCCTCGATGCGCTGGCCATGGCCCAGGAACTCTTTGCCCTCGGTGAGGGCGCGTCAGACAGCTCTTCGGATAAAAAACCGCAATGAAAGCGTCACTGCTCAATAAACTGGACGTGCTCCAGGACCGTTTCGAAGAACTGACCGCCTTGCTCGGCGATGGCGAGGTCATTTCCGATCAAACCAAATTCCGTGCTTATTCCAAGGAATACGCCGAAGTTGAGCCCATTGTGGCCACCTATAAAAACCTGCTGAAAGTCCAGGCCGACCTTGAAGGCGCCCAGGCCCTGCTCAAGGACAGCGACCCGGACATGCGCGAAATGGCCGTGGAAGAAGTCCGCGAAGCCAAGGAAAAGCTCGCCGAGCTTGAGGGTGACTTGCAACGCATGTTGCTGCCCAAGGACCCTAACGACGGGCGCAACGTGTTCCTCGAAATCCGCGCCGGTACCGGTGGCGACGAGGCGGCGATTTTTTCCGGCGACCTGTTCCGCATGTACTCGCGCTATGCCGAGCGTCGCGGCTGGCGCGTGGAGATCCTCTCCGAGAACGAGGGCGAGCACGGCGGCTATAAAGAAGTCATCGCCCGGGTTGAAGGCGACAACGTCTACGGCAAGCTGAAGTTCGAGTCCGGTGCGCACCGCGTACAGCGGGTGCCGGCCACCGAATCCCAGGGCCGTATCCACACCTCGGCGTGCACCGTCGCCGTGTTGCCTGAGCCGGACGAACAGGAAGCCATCGAGATCAACCCGGCGGATTTGCGCGTCGACACCTACCGCTCATCCGGCGCGGGTGGCCAGCACGTTAACAAGACCGACTCGGCGATCCGTATCACTCACTTGCCGTCGGGCATTGTGGTGGAGTGCCAGGAGGAACGTTCCCAGCACAAGAACCGTGCGCGGGCCATGTCCTGGTTGTCGGCCAAGTTGAACGACCAGCAGACCAGCGCCGCGGCCAATGCGATTGCCAGCGAACGCAAGCTGCTGGTGGGCTCCGGCGACCGCTCCGAGCGTATCCGCACCTACAACTTTGCCCAGGGCCGGGTTACCGACCATCGGGTCAACCTCACCCTGTACTCCCTCGACGAAATCCTTGCCGGTGGCGTGGATGCGGTGATCGAGCCGTTGCTCGCCGAATACCAGGCCGATCAACTGGCGGCGATAGGTGACTAAATGACCATCATTGCCAGCCTGCTGCGCGCCGCTGACCTGCCCGACTCGCCGACAGCGCGCCTGGACGTGGAGTTGCTGCTGGCCGCTGCCCTGGGCAAATCGCGCAGCTACCTGCATACCTGGCCGGAAAAGATCGTCAGCAGCGAAGATGCCCTGACGTTTGCCGGCTACCTGCAGCGCCGCCGCAGCGGCGAGCCAGTGGCCTATATTCTCGGCCAGCAAGGCTTCTGGAAACTCGATCTGGAAGTGGCACCGCATACCCTGATCCCGCGCCCGGAAACCGAGCTGCTGGTGGAGGCCGCCCTGGAATTGCTGCCCGCCACGCCCGCCCAGGTCCTGGACCTGGGCACCGGCAGCGGCGCCATCGCCCTGGCCTTGGCCAGTGAACGCCCGGCCTGGCAGGTCACGGCGGTCGACCGTGTGCTGGAGGCCGTGGCCCTGGCCGAGCGCAATCGCCAACGCCTGCACCTTCATAACGCCACGGTGCTGAGCAGCCATTGGTTCAGCGCCCTGCAAGGCCACCACTTCGACCTGATCATCAGCAACCCGCCCTACATTGCCGACAATGACCCGCACCTGGTGGCCGGCGATGTGCGTTTCGAACCGGCCAGTGCGCTGGTGGCGGGGCACGATGGCCTGGACGACTTGCGCCTGATCATTGCAGAGTCTCCTGCCCACCTGAATGACGGCGGCTGGCTGTTGCTCGAACACGGTTACGACCAGGCCCCGGCCGTGCGCGACTTGTTGCTGAACCAGGGCTTTGAGGGCGTACACAGCCGCATCGACCTCGGCGGTCACGAACGCATCACCTTGGGGCGCCGCCCGTGCTGACCGACCAGGAGCTGTTGCGCTATAGCCGGCAGATTCTGTTGCAGCATGTCGACATCGATGGCCAATTACGCCTGAAACAGAGCCGCGCGTTGATCGTCGGCCTGGGTGGCCTGGGCGCTCCGGTGGCGCTTTACCTGGCCGCTGCCGGTGTGGGCGAGTTGCACCTGGCGGACTTTGACACGGTCGATTTGACCAACCTGCAACGCCAGATCATCCATGACACTGACAGCGTGGGGCAGACCAAGGTCGATTCGGCCATGGGGCGCCTGAGGGCGATCAACCCTGAAGTCGCCCTGGTCGCCCGTCGCGCCGCGCTGGATGCCGACTCGCTGGCCGCTGCGGTCAGCGCAGTGGACCTGGTGCTCGATTGCAGTGACAACTTTACTACCCGCGAGGCAGTCAACGTGGCCTGCGTAACCGCTGGCAAA
Source organism: Pseudomonas sp. L13 (assembly GCF_009935965.1). NCBI lineage: Bacteria > Pseudomonadati > Pseudomonadota > Gammaproteobacteria > Pseudomonadales > Pseudomonadaceae > Pseudomonas > Pseudomonas sp. L13. The sequence continues at coordinate 14,208 of NZ_QODJ01000021.1, read as the reverse complement.
CCGTTGATCAGTGGCGCGGCCATTCGCCTTGAGGGGCAATTGTCGGTATTCGATTCCCGTCGCGCCGACAGCCCCTGTTACCACTGTTTGTATGGGCACGGCAGCGACACCGAACTGACCTGCAGCGAAGCCGGCGTCGTCGGGCCGTTGGTGGGGGTGGTTGGCAGCCTGCAAGCGTTGGAAGCCTTGAAACTGCTGGCCGGTTTTGGTGAGCCGTTGGTGGGGCGCCTGTTGTTGATCGATGCGCTGACCACGCGTTTTCGCGAGTTGCGCGTCAAGCGCGACCCTGGCTGCAGCGTCTGCGGGACACAACATGGTTAAGGGCGCGCCTATCGGTGTGTTCGATTCCGGCATCGGCGGCCTGACGGTGCTGGAAGAAATCCAGCAGTTGTTGCCCCACGAGTCACTGCTGTACGTGGCGGACTGCGGGCACATTCCCTATGGCGAGAAAACCCCGGCGTTCATTCTTGAACGTTCTCGCTCGGTCGCTGAGTTTTTCCGCGAGCGTGGCGCCAAGGCGTTTGTGATTGCCTGTAATACGGCGACTGTCGCCGCAGTGGCCGATTTACGCCAGGACTACCCCGACTGGCCATTGGTCGGCATGGAGCCTGCGGTGAAACCTGCTGCTGCGGCCACGCGCAGTGGCGTGGTGGGTGTGCTCGCCACTACCGGCACCTTGCAAAGCGCCAAGTTCGCCGCCTTGCTCGACCGCTTCGCCACCGATGTGCGCGTGATTACCCAGCCGTGCCCAGGCCTGGTGGAGCTGATTGAAGCCGGCGACCTCAACAGCCCGGTCTTGCGCGCCCTGCTACAAGGCTATGTCGAGCCGCTGCTCAGCGCCGGTTGCGACACCATCATCCTGGGTTGCACCCACTATCCCTTCCTCAGGGCACTCCTGGCGCGGATGCTGCCCCCCAGCATCATCCTCATTGATACCGGCGCCGCCGTGGCGCGCCAGCTCAAGCGCTTGCTGGGTGAGCGCGACCTGCTGGCCGCTGGCGAACCTGAACCTGCACAGTTCTGGACCAGCGGCGATCTGTGTCACTTAAGAAATATCCTACCGACACTTTGGAAACATCCTGGAGTTGTGCGAAGCTTTGGCTCGTGAAAATTTCGTGAAATAACACTGAAATAAGCTGAACTTCTGGCTATGCGTCGGCTTCTATAGCCCGTTAGCCTGTTTAAAACCAAATTACTCCGTTCGCAAAGGATGTTTCACATGAAGCGCTTGTTCTGTTTGGCTGCGATTGCGGCCGCTATGTTGGGACACTCTGTTTCAGCCCAGGCCGCCGGCCTGGAGTTCGGCTTGGGTAGCACCAGCGATTCGACGCTGACCTACCGCCTGGGCCTGACCTCCGATTGGGACAAAAGCTGGATGCAGAGCAATGTCGGCCGACTGACCGGCTACTGGAGCGGCGCCTATACCTATTGGGAAGGGGATGACCGTGCGGGCGCCAGCAGCCTGTCGTTCTCGCCGGTATTTGTGTATGAGTTTGCCGGCGAGTCGGTCAAGCCCTACATCGAAGCCGGTATCGGCGTGGCGTTGTTCTCCCGCACTCGGCTGGAAGACAACAACATCGGCCAGTCCTTCCAGTTCGAAGACCGCCTGGGTTTCGGCCTGCGGTTCAACGGCGGGCATGAAGTGGGCATCCGTGCCACGCACTATTCCAACGCCGGCATCAGCAGCAATAACGATGGGGTAGAGAGCTACTCGCTGCACTACACCATGCCGCTGTAATGCACTGTAGGAGCGAGCTTGCTCGCGAAGAACCTCAACGATAACGCAGCGAATCAGGTTTAACGCGGCGTTCTCAGGTTTTTCGCGAGCAAGCTCGCTCTTACAGAATCAGCGGTAAGCTGTGGTAATGCCTTCGCGTTCTTCAAGGCATTCCGGTGCCCCCATCTCGAACTCCCTGCATATCAACGGTCGCAACTCATAGATCGTGCACATCATCGTGTCGCGGTCCAACGCCGCGCACCAGCCGTCGTCCAGGCGCAGCATCACCTCACCGCCCCAATCGTCGGTATCGATAAAGCGTTGCGGCACGCCGGTGTCGGTGATCAGCATGACTTCCAGCTGGCAGCAACAGGCCGCGCACGTCGAGCAGGTGACGGGTTCGGTGATTTGAATGTGAGGGATGTTGGTCATAGGCGCGCAGTGTAAGGCAAGTACGCTAGACGCGTATGAATGCTCGGACGGGCGTCAGTGCTCCAGCCTCTGCGCAACCCCGTGCAACAGCGGAAAGAGCATGGCCCATAACAGCGCCAGGCCGAGCAGTGTCGTTGTTGTGCCGTAGGTAAAACTCACGCCTGCCAGCTGACTGCCGGCGTAATAAGACAACGGCCCGCCCACCGCGCCTAGCAGGCTGGCCAGCCACCAGGGCTGTGCACTCCACGCCAGGCAGTGCCGCAAGGTGGTGGCCAGCAAGGCCCATAACAGTATCAGCCACAGCGGAATCAGCGGCCCCGGCGTATTGAACTCAAACACGCCGAGCCCGCGTAATGCTGTATCGACCAATGTGCCCAACACCGTCACGGCCAGAATCATTTGCCCCTCCCTGGCCCATGAACTTATCCACAGCAGGTGCGCGCCCAGCGCCGCGATGCCGATCAGCAGCCAACCGCTATCGCCGCCGAGCACGCAGGCAAACCAGCCGCACTGAAACAGCACGGCATTGGCCAAGGATTTAAGCACTGAAACGCCCGAGCAACGGCGGATTGATGGCCGCCGGTTTGGCCAGCAGCAACTGCGCGGTGCCGATGGTGCGTTCCATAAAGCCGCCTTCGCAGTAGCACAGGTAAAACTCCCACAAGCGCAGGAAGTATTCGTCATAACCCAGTTCCGCAAGACGGCCATGGGCGCGGCGAAAATTCTCATGCCACAGGCGCAGGGTGCGGGCGTAGTGCAGGCCGAAGTCTTCCATGTGCAGCAGGTTCATGTCGGTGTCGCGGCTGACGATCTGCAGCATGTTTTGCACACAGGGCAGCGCGCCGCCGGGGAAGATGTAGCGCTGGATAAAGTCGACGCTGCGCTTGGCCTGTTCAAAGCGCTGTTCGCGAATGGTGATGGCTTGCAGCAGCATCAAGCCGTCGGGCTTGAGCAACTGGGCACACTGTTTGAAATAGGTGGGCAGGAAACGATGGCCCACCGCTTCAATCATTTCGATCGACACCAGTTTGTCGTACTCACCGGTGAGGTCGCGGTAATCGCTCAGCAGCACCGTCACTTGGTCTTGCAGGCCCAGCGCCTCAATACGCTGCGCGGTGTAGGCGAACTGTTCCTTGGACAAGGTCGTGGTGGTGACCCTGCAACCGTAATGCTGCGCCGCATACAGCGCCATGCTGCCCCAGCCGGTGCCGATTTCCAGCAGATGGTCACTGGGCTTGAGCGCCAGTTTCTGGCAGATGCGCGCCAACTTGTTCAGTTGTGCCTGTTCCAGGGTGTCACCAGGCGTCAGGAACTGCGCCGCCGAGTACATCATGGTGGGGTCGAGAAATTCTTCGAACAGGTCGTTGCCCAGGTCGTAATGGGCGGCGATGTTTTTTTGCGAGCCTTTGCGTGTGTTGCGGTTGAGCCAGTGCAGGCCCTGAGTGAACGGCCGAGCCAGGCGAGCCAGGCCGCCTTCCATGGCGTCGAGCACTTCCAGGTTGCTGACCATCACCCGCACCACGGCGGTGAGGTCGGGGCTGGTCCAATAACCATGGATAAACGCTTCGCCAGCGCCGATCGAGCCATTGGCCGCCACCAGCCCCCATACCGCCGCATCGAGAATCTGGATCTCGCCCAGCAGGTGCGCTTCCCGTGCGCCGAAGACTTGCCGCTCGCCATCCTCGATGATCACCAACTGGCCATGGCGCAATTGGCTGAGCTGGCGCAACACGCCTTTGCGCAACAGCGCAGCGGTCATGCCGTTGACGTTCAGGCGGTTAGCCTTGACCGATAAGCTAGGGGATTTCATGGTGGCGATCCTTGGTATACCCGACTGCGGTGCGAGAGGCGCCATCGGCGGCCTGATGGGAAAAAATCGGTGTGCGTTTGAGTAGCAGGCGCAAGGCTTGCCAATAGATCGCGAGGCCGGTCTTGGCGGTCATCCAGGGAAAGCGCCACAAATAGCGATGCAGGCTGGCGCGGCTCAGTGCCTGTTGTTCCAGGCTCAAGGTGGCGTCGAAGACTTTTTGCGTGCCCTGCCAATCGGCCATGTGCACGCCGAGCCGGGCGGCGGGCGGGCTGAAACTCATGCGGTATTCCAGGTCGCGAGGCAAAAACGGCGACACATGGAAGGCCTTGGCCACGGCGAAATGCTGGTGCTCATCGGCGCCCAGTGCCTGGGCGGGCAGCACGTAGTGATAGCGCTCGCGCCATGGGGTGTTGGTCACTTCACACAGGATCGCGGCCAGTTGCCCGTCAGCCTCGAAGCAGTAGAAGAAACTCACCGGGTTAAAAGCCAGGCCCCAACTGCGGGCCTGGGTCAGCAGGCAGATAGCGCCTTGGGGTGTTTGCCCCAGGGCCTTGCCGACTTCGTGGCGCACAGCATCGCTCAAACTCATGCCGTGGCGCGTGAGTTCACGCAGGTAATCCTGCTGACGGAAACCGAAAGGCGCCAGGCGACCCGTGCCGGCCAGCGGCGAGAGCCCCAGTACTTCATCCTCTTCGCTGAGGTCCAGGTACAGCAGGCCGATGCGGTAGCGAAAGGCGTGGGCCTTGGGCGTAAACCGCCGATGGGCTATCCAGCCGCTGTACAAGGCACTGTTCACAGGGTTTCCCCAAAGGCTTGGGCCACACGCAGGGCGCTGACCACGCCGTCTTCGTGAAAGCCGTTGGCCCAGTAGGCCCCGCAGTAGAAGGTATTGCGCACGCCGTTCAATTCTTCCCAGCGTGCCTGCGCCGCCACTGCGGCCAGGCTGTATTGCGGATGCGCGTAGGTGTAGCGCGCCAGGATCTTCAGCGGGTTGATCATCGGCGTCTGGTTGAGGCTGACGCAAAAGGTGGTGGCGCTGTCGATGCCTTGCAGGATGTTCATGTCATAGGTGACGGCGGCCTGGTGTTGCGTGTTGCCCGTCAGCCGGTAGTTCCAGCTGGCCCAGGCCAGTTTGCGGTCGGGCAAAAGGCGTGTGTCGGTGTGCAGCACCACGTCGTTGTCGGCGTAGGGCAGGGCACCGAGGATCTGTTGTTCGACCTGGCTGGGGTCGTCGAGCAAGGCCAGGGCCTGATCGCTGTGGCAGGCGAATACCACTCGGTCGAAGGTTTCACTGCCGGCCGGGCTGTGGATAACCACACCTTCGTCGCTGCGTTGCACCTTATGCACAGGGCAGTTGAGCCGTATCTGTTCGCGAAAGCTGCGGGTCAGCGGCTCGATATAACAGCTGGAGCCGCCTTCGATCACACACCATTGCGGGCGGTTGCTCACCGAGAGCAAGCCGTGGTTCTTGAAGAAGCGCACAAAAAATTGCAGGGGGAACTTGAGCATATCGGCCAGGGACATTGACCAGATGGCCGCGCCCATCGGCACGATGTAATGCCGGATAAACCTGGGGCCATAACCGCCAGCGGTGAGGTAATCGCCCAGGGTCATGTCGGCGCTGATGCGCTGCTCCTGCAAGTCCAGCGGCGCCTGGCGATTGAAGCGCAGGATATCGCGCAGCATGCCCCAAAACCCCGGCGACAGAATATTGCGGCGCTGGGCAAACAGGCTGTTGAGGTTGTTGCCGTTGTACTCAAAGCCGATGCTTTGGTCGCACACCGAAAAGCTCATCTCGGTGGGTTTGAACCTGACCCCGATTTGTTCCAGCAAGCGGATGAAATTCGGGTAGGTCCAGTCGTTGAACACGATGAAGCCCGTGTCCACCGCGTAGCTTTTACCGTCAACCGTCACGTTGGCCGTGTGGGTATGCCCGCCAATGCAGTCACTGGCTTCGAACAGCGTAATGTCGTGGCGACGGCTGAGCAGGTAGGCGCTGGTCAGCCCGGCGATGCCGCTGCCGATAATGGCGATCTTCACAGGTCGTCCTTCTTCGGTGGCGGGCTGCGCAGCATGCGTTTGCCGATGATCAATTGCGCGCGGTTGGGCAGCTTCGACAGCGGCCACAAGGTGGCAATGAACATGGCCGGAAAGGCGATTTCCAGCGGGCGTTTTTCCAGCTTGGCGAAGATATGTTTCGCGGCTTTGTCGGCCGACCAGCTCAAGGGCATGGGGAAATCATTGCGCTCGGTCAGCGGCGTGTCGACAAAGCCTGGGCTGATCACGGTGACGTCGATGTTTTCCGGCGACAGGCCGATACGCAGGGATTCGAACAAGTAACGCAGGCCGGCCTTGGACGCGCCGTAGGCTTCGGCGCGGGGCATGGGCAGGTAGGTCACGGCACTCGCCACGCCCACCAGGTGCGGGGTACGCCCGGCGCGCAACAGCGGCAGTGCGGCCTCGATGCAATAACTGCTGGCCAGCAGGTTGGTGCGCACCACGTGTTCGATGATCGAGGCATCAAATTGCCTGGCATCCACGTATTCACAGGTGCCAGCGTTGAGGATCACGGTGTCCAGTGAACCCCAGACCTCGCTGATACGCTCACCGATCTCGCGCACGGTCTGGCTGTTGGTCAGGTCGCCGGCCACCACCAGCACCTGGCCTGGATAACGAAGGGCGAGGGCATCCAGCGGGCCTTGGGTGCGGGAACTGAGGGCCACGTGGGCGCCGCTGCCGAGCAACTCCACGGCCAGCGCGGCGCCGATACCACTGCTGGCGCCGGTCAGCCAGTAACGACGGGGCGGTGTAAGGCTCATCCCATTCTCCTTTTCAGCCAACGAATAACGCGACCCAGTAGGGGGACATGTTCATAGAGCAGGGCGCCGGCATCGAGATAGTCGCGATGGCGGTAAACCTTGTCGTGCCACATCAAATGGGAACAGCCTGGCACCTCGATCACCTGGCCGCCGGCCAGGCGTGGGTGACGAAACCGCATGGTCCAGCGCAGGTAGCCTTCGCCTTCGGCCACGGTATCGAAGCCGTGGAAGTCAAAATCCAGCTGGCTGACGTTGCTGTACAAGTCGGCAAAGTAGCGCCGTAACGCTACCAGGCCTTGGACTTCATGCAGGGGGTCGGCAAAGGCGATGTCCTCGCTGTACAGGCTGCCGAGCAGGTGCAGGTTGTGCTGGTCCAGCGTGGCGAAGGTGTTGGCGAACTGGCGCAGGAAGTCACTCATGTTCGGCCATCTCCTGGCGCGAAGGCAGCCGGCGAAAAGCAGCCAAGGCGCGCTCGCGGGACTGTTTCAAATCGACGATGGCACGCGGGTAATCCGCCGCGCCGAACAGGCCGCCAGCCGCTTCGGGGTTGTGCACTTGTTTTTTATTCAGCGCGGCCAGCTCCGGGAGCCAGCGTTTGATGAACAGACCGTCGCCGTCGAATTTTTCCGACTGGCTCAGTGGGCTGAATATCCGGAAATACGGCGCCGAGTCGGTGCCGGTAGACGAGCTCCACTGCCAGCCGCCGTTGTTGGCCGCCAGATCACCGTCGATCAGGTGGCGCATAAAGAAACGCTCGCCTTCGCGCCAGTCGATCAGCAGGTTTTTGGTCAGGAACATCGCCACCACCATGCGCAGGCGATTGTGCATCCAGCCGGTTTCCAGCAGTTGGCGCATGGCCGCGTCGATGATCGGCAAGCCGGTGCGCGCCTGTTGCCAGGCGGCCAGGTCTTCGGGCGCCTTGCGCCAGGCCAGCGCTTCGGTTTCCGGGCGGAACGCGCGGTGGCGGGAAACCCGTGGGTAGCCGACCAAGATGTGCTTGTAGAACTCGCGCCACAGCAGCTCGTTGATCCAGGTGATGGCGCCGATGTCGCCGCTTTCGAACTCGCCCTGGTTGGTTTGCAGCGCGGCGTGCAAGCACTGGCGCGGCGAAACCACACCGGCGGCCAGGTAGGCAGAAAGCTGGCTGGTGCCGGGCTTGGCCGGGAAGTCGCGTTCGTCCTTGTAATAGCTGATCTGCTGATCGGCGAAGGCATCGAGGCGACGGCGCGCTTCGTCTTCGCCAGCGGGCCAGAGCGCACGCAAGGTTTCGCTGGGTGTTTGGAACCCTTCGACTGCCGTCGGCACAGGGTCGCTCTTCACGCCAAGTTCGGCCTGGGCTTTTGGCGTTGGCACCACGCGGGGCAGGGCGCTGTGCAGGCGGCTGTAGCAGACCTTGCGGAACTGGCTGAACACCTGAAAGTAGGTGCCGGTCTTGGTCAGCACACTACCCGGCTGGAAAAACAGTTGGTCCAGGTAGCTGTGGAAGCTCACGCCGTCAGCTTCCAGGGCCTGGGCCACCGCGCGGTCGCGGCGGCTTTCGTGAATGCCGTATTCCTCGTTGACGTGTACCGACTCCACCGACAGCTCGCGGCACAGTTGGCTCAGCACTGTCGGCGCCTGGTCCCAGGTCGCGGCGTGGCGGATTAACAGCGGGATGTTGAGGTTGCCCAGTGCCTGGCTCAGGTGCTGCAAATTGCGCAGCCAGAAATCGACTTTGCACGGCGCGTCATCATGGGCCAGCCATTGCTCGGGGGTGATCAGGTATACAGCGGCGACGGGGCCGCGCGGGCTTGCGGCAGCCAGGGCAGTGTTGTCGTGCAGGCGCAAGTCGGTGCGCAGCCAGATCAAATGCATTTAGACAATTCCACGCTGGATCAATAATTGATGGGCCGCCAACAGGTCCTCGGCCACGGACAACTCAGGGATGTCTTGGGCTAATACGCCTAACTCGGCGTGGTGGATGCACACCGTTGGTCCGGCAATCACCGTTGGGCAACTAATGCCGCCCAACAGCTTGCTGAGTGTCGACGCCTGCAACGCCTTGCTCGAATACAGCAGCACCGCACGCGGTTGCAGGTGTTCTACCGCCAGGGCCAGTTCGCCGACCGGCAGCGGCCAATCGAACACTTCCACCGGGCAATCGGCACTGCTGGCCAGCCAGGCGCTGAGCCAAAGGTGCGGTTCCAGGGGCAGGTCGGAATGATTGACCAGCAACAGCGGCGCGCCGTGGAGTTGGCGATTGTTGTGATAGATCCGTGCGCCGAACTTGCTGCGCAACCAGGACAGGAAGAACACCCGCTCCATCTGCGCGCCAAACTGGCCCTGCCAGCGTTGTTCCAGCTCGGTGAGCAGCGGCAGCATCAACTGTTCGCACAAGGTGCGTGGCGGGTACAGCGCCATGGCCTGGTTGAATGCGTCATCGACCCGGCGCTCGGCCAGTTCACTGATGGCACTCACCAAATGCTGGCGCAGGCTCTGCCATTCGTTTTCCATCGGCTCCGGGCTGCCTGGGGCGGAGTCGATCAACCCCTTGACCTGGCTGACCGGCACGCCGCGATTGAGCCAGGTGAGGATGGCCTGGATGCGTTGCACGTGTTCGGCGCTGAACAACCGATGCCCCTTGGGCGTGCGCTGGGGCACGATGAGGCCATAGCGGCGCTCCCACGCGCGCAGCGTCACCGCATTCACACCGGTCTGGCGCGCCACCTCGCGGATCGGCAGCCAGCCGTTTTCCAGGGCGTGGGCGATGTCTTCGCCGGGTTCGTCGAGCAGGGCAGGTTTCATGGGTTAGATCGCATTACGCAGGCTGAGGTTTTCCGGGTGCGGTTGCAGGTAGGCCTGCTGCGCGATGTAGCGGTCCGGGTGTTGGCGAAAGTGGTGCTTGAGCAGGGTCAGTGGCACCACAAGTGGCACGATGCCGTGGCGGTATTGGCCGATGACGGTCTGCATTTCCTGTTTGTCATCGGCGCTGATGGCCTGCTTGAGGTAGCCACTGATGTGTTGCAGCACATTGGTGTGGGTGCCGCGCGTCGCGCATTTTTTCAGGCCCGCCATCAGTTCGCTGAAATAGCCGTCGGCCAACGCTTGCAGGTCAATGCCCTTGCCCATGCTGCCGAGCAAGTGGCCCAGGCTTTTGTAATGCGCCGGGCTGTGGGCCATCAGCAGGTACTTGTAGCGCGAGTGAAACGTCAGCAAGCGGTGACGGGTAAGGCCGTCAGCCATTAGTTGCTGCCAACTGGCGTACACGAATACGCGGGTGAGGAAGTTTTCCCGCAGCACCGGGTCGTTCAGGCGACCGTCTTCTTCCACCGGCAGGTTGGGGTGGCGAGCACAAAACGCCTGGGCGTAAATGCCGCGCCCGCCACCGTCGACGGGCGTGCCGTTGTCGCGGTAGACCTTGACGCGCTCCAGCCCGCAGGACGGTGACTTCTGCATGAAGATGTAGCCGCACAGGTCGGTGTGTTCCCGGGCCATTTGCTGGCCGTAGTCGTCCAGTGGCTGCGTGACATTGAGCGCAGGGTTTACGCTGCCCACGGCCTGCGGATAGTCAGGGTCACCCACCAGGCGGATCGCTTGCCGGGGAATGCCCAGGCCGATGGCGACTTCAGGGCACAGTGGGACAAAATCGAAATAGTCACTGAGGGTCTGGCTGCACAGCAGGGACTGTTTATGCCCGCCGTTGAAGCGCACGTTCTCACCCAGAAGGCAGGCGCTGATGGCGATCTTCGGTTTCACCTGGCTGGACATAAGCAAACCTCTGCAAGAATCCTGTACAAGCTACAAAGCTTGTACAACTAAATCTCATCATAGGCTCGATGTTGTACAAGTCAAATAATTTGTACAGGTTTGTGCGGCTGCATTATTTCCAGCCGATTTTCCAGTCCTCAGCGTTTTTCAACGTCTCCCAGGGCAGGCGTTCGGCGCGCCGGGTGAGGACGGCTTGCAGTTCGATGTCCAGCACTGTGCCCTCGTCGTCACGGAACAACTCGGTGACCAGGAAGTGTTTTTCCTTGTGGCGAGGATGAGCTGCCGTCCATTTTGACAGCAGCAGTTTGGCGGGGTTGATGCAGTTCATTGCAGGTGCTCGATCAAGCGTCGCGCCGCTTCCTGGCCACTGAGCCAGGCACCTTCCACCCGGCCGGAGAGGCACCAGTCGCCGCAGACGAACAAGCCCAGGTCGGCGTCGGCCAGCACACCGAACTCATGGCTGCTGGAGGGGCGTGCGTAGAGCCAGCGATGCGCCAGGCTGAACGACGGCGCGGGCATGGCGCTGTGCAGCAATTCGGCAAAGGCGCCGTGCAGGTGTTCGATCACCGCTTCCTTGGGCAGGTCCAGGTGGGCCTTGCTCCACGCGCTGGTGGCGTGCAGCACCCAGGTGTCGAGGGTGGTGTCGCGCCCGGGCTTGCTGCGGTTGCGCGCCAGCCAGTCGAGGGGGCTGTCTTGCACGAAGCAGCCTTCCATCAACGTATCCAGGGGCTTGTCAAACGCCAGGGCGATGGCCCAGGTCGGGTCCATTTTCACCCCGGCGGCGGCGCTCGCCAGCTTGGGCGCGGCGGCCAGCAGGGCGGTGGCTTGCGGGGCCGGCGTGGCAATGATCACGTGGCTGAAAGGGCCGTGATTGCCGCCGTCCGCGTCGAGCAGGTTCCAGTGCTGCGTGCCCTGGAAGACTTCGGTGATGCGGCAACCGAACTCCACCGGCAAGTCGTCGAGCAGGGCGCGAGTGATGGCGCTCATGCGCGGCGTGCCCACCCAGCGGATCTGTTCGTCGGGGGAGGGCGTCAGTTGGCCGGACTTGAAGTTATACAGCTGGGGTTTCCACTGCTCGGCCCAGCCGTTGCTCTGCCAGCGCTGCACTTCGTTGACGAAGCGCCGGTCGCGGGCGGTGAAGTATTGCGCGCCCATGTCCAGTGCGCCGGCGTCGCTGCGCTTGCTGGACATGCGGCCACCGCTGCCGCGGCTTTTATCGAAAAGTTGTACTGCGTGCCCGGCGTCTTGTAACGCTCGGGCGGCGGAGAGACCGGCGATGCCGGTACCAATGATCGCGATGGGGACAGTCATGGGAGGCCTCGTTTTACCGTTGGGTACAGACTACGCCGACACCAATAGCTGTACAATATTGTTTTTTGGTATAAGTTTTGGCGTGCCTGATTGTGTGGCGTGACCTATGGTTAAGCTAAGGCTTAAACCCCCGTCACGCTCCATTATCAAATTGATCCCTGCTTATAAAATAGACCAGTGAGCGGCGGCGAACGTTACATGAGGAGAGTCCCATGCATATTTTGCTGACCGGCGGTACCGGCTTGATCGGTCGCCAACTCTGCAAGCACTGGCTCGCACAAGGGCATCGCTTGACCGTATGGAGCCGGCAACCGGAAACGGTCGCCCAGCTGTGTGGTGCACAGGTGCTCGGGGTGGCGCGTTTGCAAGAGGTGATTGGCGCGGTGGACGCGGTAGTCAACCTGGCAGGCGCCCCTATCGCCGACCGGCCTTGGACCCACAAGCGCAAGGCTTTGCTGTGGAACAGTCGCATTCACCTCACCGAAACCTTGCTGGCCTGGATGGAAAGCCTGGAGCAGAAACGGGCGGTGCTGATCTCTGGTTCTGCGGTGGGCTGGTACGGCGACGGCGGCGAGCGCGAACTGACCGAAGCCAGCGGCCCGGTGCAGGATGATTTCCCCAGCCAGTTGTGTATCGCCTGGGAGGAAACCGCCCAGCGTGCCGAAGCCTTGGGTATTCGCGTGGTGCTGGTGCGTACGGGGTTGGTGCTGTCTGCCGAGGGCGGCTTTTTGTCGCGCCTGCTGCTGCCGTTCAAACTGGCGCTGGGCGGGCCGATTGGCAACGGGCGGCAGTGGATGCCATGGGTGCATATCAAGGATCAAATCGCCCTGATTGATTTTCTTCTGCACAAGCAAGACGCCAACGGTCCTTATAATGCCTGCGCGCCGCACCCGGTGCGCAACCGCGAATTTGCCAAGACCCTGGGCCAGGTGCTGCACCGCCCGGCGTTCATGCCGATGCCGGCATTTGCGTTGAAGGTTGGCCTGGGTGAGTTGTCCGGCTTGTTGCTGGGCGGGCAAAAGGCTTTGCCTGAACGGCTGCAGGCCGCAGGTTTCACTTTCCAGTTCACTGAGTTGCGTGCGGCTCTGGACGACTTGTCCAGCCGCCTCTAAAGATAGGATGTTGCATGACCGATCACGCGTTGTTACTGGTCAACCTGGGTTCGCCAAAGTCCACTTCAGTGGCCGATGTGCGCAGCTACCTCAATCAGTTCCTGATGGACCCTTATGTGATCGACCTGCCGTGGCCGGTGCGGCGCTTGCTGGTATCGCTGATCCTGATCAAGCGCCCCGAGCAATCGGCCCATGCCTATGCGTCGATCTGGTGGGACGAGGGGTCGCCGCTGGTGGTGCTGAGCCGCCGCCTGCAACAGCAGATGACCGCGCAGTGGACCCAGGGCCCGGTGGAACTGGCGATGCGTTATGGCGAGCCGTCCCTGGAAACGGTCCTGACGCGCCTGGCCGCCCAGGGTATTCAAAAAATCACACTGGCGCCGTTGTACCCGCAGTTTGCCGACAGCACCGTGACCACGGTGATAGAGGAAGCCAAGCGAGTGGTACGCGACAAGCAACTGAATGTGCAGTTTTCGATCCTGCAACCGTTCTACGATCAGCCTGAGTACCTCGATGCGCTGGCGGCGAGTGTGCGCTCTTATGTGGAGCAGGATTACGATCACTTGCTGCTCAGTTTCCATGGTTTGCCTGAGCGTCACCTGACCAAGCTCGACCCCACGGGCCAGCACTGCTTCAAGGACGCCGATTGCTGCAAGAACGCATCCCCCGAGGTGCTTGCCACCTGTTATCGCGCGCAGTGTTTCAGCGTGGCGCGGGATGTGGCTGCGCGGTTGGGTTTGCCGGAGGGTAAGTGGTCGGTGGCGTTTCAGTCCCGCTTGGGTCGGGCCAAGTGGATTGAACCCTACACCGAGGCGCGCCTTGAGGCGTTGGCCCAGCAAGGCGTGAAGAAGCTGCTGGTGATGTGCCCGGCGTTTGTCGCCGATTGCATTGAGACGCTGGAGGAAATTGGCGATCGCGGTCGCGAGCAATTTCGTGAAGCGGGGGGCGAGGAGTTGGTGTTGGTGCCTTGTCTGAATGATGAGCCGCAGTGGGCGGCGGCGCTTAATACCCTGTGCGAACGGGCGCCGGTTGCCTTGTAATCAAGCCCTGCGGTGATCCAATTGTGGGAGCTGGCTTGCCTGCGATGGCGGCCTCCCAGCCGACACTTCTCTACCTGACACCCTGCGATCCAACTGTGGGCGGGCTTGCTCGCGAAGGCGGCCTGGCAGTCAACACAGTTGGGTTGTGTACATATCCATTGCTGCGGTAACGGCCGCTTAGGGTTCCGCTCTGACAGCGGGTCACTTTTGGAAAAGAGCC